>RPQK01000223.1 GCA_003819755.1 Acidobacteriota bacterium
GAAATTGAACCAAATTCAAATATCACTACTAATTACAGCCGCGCAGAACCAAACTTGCACGCGCGGCGCGATCAAGTGTTACGGTTGTAACACGAATTACACGAATTGCGGGCCTGCAATTCGTGTGATTCGTGTAATTCGTGGATAACTGCCTTCTTCCCTTCTTCCCTTCTTCCCTTCTTCCCTTCGCCCCTTCTTCCCTTCGCCCCTTCGCCCCTGCGCCCCTTCGCCCCTGCCCCCCTTCGCCCCTGTATAATGATCCTGAAGAATTTAATAAAAGGATAAAACCAAAAGACATGAAAAGAATCGGTTTGGCCGTTCTGGCGCTTGTTCTCTGGTCTTCGACCGGACTGGCTGTCAGCGTCAAGACCCTTAACCTCGTGGAGCTCGTACAACGGGCCGACCGGGTGTTTCATGGAAAATGCCTGACGCGCGAGAGCCGGGGCGAGAATGCGAGCGTTCCCATAGTGGAATACACCTTTGAAGTGAAAAAGGCGATCAAGGGCGTCGCGGAGGGAGAGAGAGTCGTCTTCCGCCAGGTCGACGGCTCGGAGGTCGGAGAACCGGGAATCCCCGGGGTTCCGCAGTACGCGGTAGGTCAGGAATTAGTTCTGTTCCTCAAGAAGGAGAGCCGCCGGGGCTTGACCAGCCCAGTCGGACTCGGCCAAGGTGCCTTTGTTGTCAAGAAGAACGGCCGCCGTGAGGCAGAGGTCGTCAACTTTGTCAGGAATCGAAATCTTCTTATCGGGTTAAGTGAGGCCGATCAGACGGCTATCGCTCCTCAGGAGTTTCAGGCACTGAAGCCGGGACAACCGATCCCTCTCTCTCATTTCTCCTCTTTGGTCGCCAGGGTTGTGCGTTTTGACCGTACGGAGAACAGGAGCAGATGATGCAATATCCTCCACGCAAAGCCTTGTTATTGTCCCGTGTCTTCGGGTGGGGTCTGCCGATCGCCGTCACTGTCTCGCTCGTGCTGGCCGGCGGCCCGACTGCCGTTGCGCCCGGGGGGGTGCCGGTTCGCTGGGTGCCGGCCCGTGTCGGTTACGTGATCGACAACGGATCCCTGGGTACGAACACACGCGATCAGGCGGCGGGCCAGGTAAGGTCCTCTTTCCAGGTCTGGGAAGACGTCGAGACGAGCACGATCGCATTCGATGATCTCGGTTTCCTGTCCGTGGACGTAAACGGCACCAACTACGAGCCGTACATTGCCGCCAAACGGCCCGAAGGTAACGTGATCGTCTTCGACGACGATGGCTCGATCACGGACGACTATTACGGCGCGGGGTCAGACGATGTCTTGGGTTTTGCCAATGCGGTTCGAGCGAGCGCCACGAGCAACCGTTTCGATTTTGCTTTTGCCGTTCTGAATGGCGCCAACGCCTCCAGTTCAAGCTTCCGGCCCACTTTGATTCATGAGTTCGGCCACTTGATAGGGCTCGACCATACGCAGGCCGGCCACGAGCAGGCGTTGAACGGAATCTCGTCTGACAACGGCAACGTCCCCATGATGTATCCTTATATGCTCTCCTTCGGTCCGAGGGACTTGAGACCCGACGACAAGGCGTGGATTTCGTGGCTTTACCCTGAGCCCGGTTTCGCCTCCTCGACAGGAACCATAAAGGGCCGGATTTTTTTTCCGCCAGGCACGCCTCTTCCCGGTGCCAATGTCGTTGCGGTCAAAGTGATTGTGGCCGGGGGAAATCCCACGGAAGATAAGCGCGAGTTTGTTTCCGTTGTCTCGGGCTTCCTGCTGCAGGAAGATGGCGCGTTCGAAATTCCGGGCTTGGCACCCGGGGACTACGTGGTCTTCATTGAACCTCTTTTCCCGGAGTTCGTAATGGGGAGCGGCGTCGGTCCGTTCGAATCCCGATTCGCGAACTTCTACAAGGACTATTTCAACGCGACCTCTGAATCAGACCAGGATGACCCGGTCGAGAAGGTTGTCATAGGTGTGGCGGCAGGGAATCCTGTCAATAACATCGACCTCGTCGCCAACCAGATTTTCAACCGCCTCGATCTGTTAACCGACGACAGCGAGATGCTCTACAAGTTTCCTGAAGGTTTTCGTTTTCCCTTCTTTGGGAAAACCTATTCGGAAGTCTTCGTCAATTCCGATGGCAACCTGACTTTTGAGAGGGGCGACGGCCTGGTGGGTGAAGCCCGAGACCCGGACAGATTCCTGAACGGGCCACCCCGGATCGCTCCGCTTTTCACGGATCTCGATCCCGGGTCTATCGGCGAGGTCACTGCGACGGCAGGCACCGGCGAATTCACTGTCACCTGGGCGGGAGTACCCGAATTCGCCGAAACCGGCACACCCTCGCCGAATCGTTTCTCAGTGACACTCTTTGCTAACGGAAATATCCGGTTCAAATACGAACAGACGGCTGTAACCCCGGACCCGGACGACCGCTTTGCCGGTGGGCTGCAGGCGATCGTCGGGATAACGCCGGGGAACAGTGCCGCGGCTCAACCGACCGATCTTTCTGCCGCCGCTCCCGCGGTCCGGCTGGCGGACAAGCCTGTTTACGAAGTATTTCCCGGCACCAGCTTTGACTTGGGCGGGACAGAGATTAACTTCGTTGCTGCCGAAGCTCTGCAGTCGCAGTTGCTTTTCCCGTTCTATTTCGGCAACTCGCTCGTTTTCTCAGGCTACGCTTTCACGAACTTCTCCTCCCAGGATGCGATTCTGGAGGTCCAGGCGCGTGGCGTCGATGGCGGCCTCCTGCCCTTTGCCGGAAACCCGCATTCCGACATTGTGAAATCGCAGAACCAACTGGCGAAGTTGGGCAGCGAGTTCTTCAACATCCCGGCCGGGATTCAGCAAAGCGGCTGGATCCGTATCCTCGCGAGTACGTCCGCTCTAGCCAGCTTCTTCCAGTTCGGTGACGGCCTCGCCGGCCCGATCACCAAGATGGACGGCTCTGTTGCCGTGACTGCTCAGTCGAAGACCTTGTTCTTCTCGCGGATTTATGATGGTGACGCGGTCTTCAGAACCTTCAGCGGCGACCAGGATGCGACAACCCGCATCAGCGTTGCCAATCCCAACGGTGCACCGATTACTGTGCGGTTCACGTTCTTTGACCCGACTGGCTTTCCTCTTGGGCCGGGGAGCGAGAAGGTGATCCCGGCAAACGGCTTCCTCCTCGAACGGGTTTCCACTCTGATCGGCGTCCAGGCACCGCTTAATGACGGCTACCTCAAAGCCGAGGTGACCCAGGGCGATGGGGCGATAGGGTTTGAGCTGATTGAGCTGCCGGACAGTCTGATGGGGTTGAATGCCTCCTACGGTAACGTGGGGACGTTCGCCTTTTCGGCTCAGCTGGCCGGCGGGAACGACACCGGAATAGGCGTTTTTACGAACCTCAAGCTCATCAACACGTCCTCTCAGCTCCGGCTGGTCACAGTCACAGCGTACGGTGCTAACGGGGCGGTGCTCTCAACTCCGTTGGCTAACATCGCTCTCCAGCCGAACCAGACGCTGCAAAGGGATGCGGGCGAGGCTTTTGCCGGCAGCTCGATCGCCAATATTCTCGGCTCGTTGGTGATTGAGGCGGATGGTCCGGGGGTCATAGGGGACGTGGTGTTCGGAGATCCCCAGGCGGCCGGTTACGCCGCCGTTCTCCCCCTGCAGACGACACTGTTCACAAAAGCGCTCTTCAGTCAGGTGGCAAACGGGCGGCTTAGCCCGGACCCGAGTATGGACGCTTTTACCGGGATCGCTCTCTTTAACCCGAACAACGAAGACACGCAAGTGACCCTCAAGGTGTTTGACCGGACCGGAAAACCAGTGGGCAGCACCAAGACCCTGACTCTTGGTCCACGCAGCCGGATGGCCGACCTTGTTGAGAACCTGGTGGGCGGCACTTCGGACTTGATTCAGGGGTACATTTCGGTAGAGTCCACCAAGCCGCTGGTGGCGCAGCAGTTATTCGGGAATGCATCCCTGAGTTTCCTGTCGGCCGTGCCGCCGCAAGTAATCCAGTGACAGGGTGACGAGGTGACAAGGTGACGGGGTGACACGGTGACAGGGCAGGACTCGAAATTCTATCTTGCCACCCTGTCACCCTCTGCCCCCTGAACTGTTACTTCATTTCCTCCGTCAAAACAACGAAGGAAACACATGAAGAGACAGTTCCTGGTTGGGTCGGCCCTGTTCCTCGCGCTACTGTTTGCATTCCTCTCGCCCGCCGCCGGTCAGAACTTCGACCTGGGAGCCGATTTCATTATTGGCCTGCCTCAGAATCAGTTTCGAGACAACATCAATGAAGAAGGCTACGGCGCCTCAGGGCATTTCGGTTACTTCCTCGGCGACAGCCCCATCATGATTGGCGTCGATGCCGGTTTCCTGAACTACGGGACCATGAAGCGATGGGAGCCCTTCAGTGATGAGATCCCAGAAGTGACCGTCCGTGTGCAGACAACGAACAACATCCTCCTCGCGCACGGCTTCCTGAGACTCCAGCCGCAGCAGGGGCCAGTTCGGCCCTACGTGGAGGGATTGCTGGGCTTTAAATATCTCTTCACCC
Organism: Acidobacteriota bacterium; assembly: GCA_003819755.1. GTDB lineage: Bacteria > Acidobacteriota > UBA6911 > RPQK01 > RPQK01 > RPQK01. The sequence goes on from RPQK01000223.1 coordinate 4,533, forward strand.
GGACCTCCGTTGTTGATGAGTTCTACGACGAGACAATTGCTTCGTCGACCAATTTCGACGATTTGGCCGGGAGCTGGGGCGTCGGAACAGGTCTGGATATACGCCTGTGGGAAAACCGCCGGCATCGCGGCGTGGTGGACGTCTCCCTGACCCTTGGCGCCAAATATCTGTGGGGTTCGGAGGCCGAATACCTGAAAAAAGGCTCCATACGGCGCGACCCGGATGGGGGTGTCACCTACCTGGTCCTGCAATCGCGCACCACGATGCTGATCCCCAGCATCGGCGCCCGCGTTCGGTTTTAGCCCTCCGAAGAGCGCGGAATGGAAACGCGGAAGACGCGGAACAGAGGCCCCACCTGTTCTGCGTTTTCCGCGTCTCTAATCCGCGCCATTCCGCGGGATCATTGCCTCGACTTCAGGGTCAAGTCTCAGGCCCCTCTGCCGCCACTCGGCCGCCTCCGTTTCGCGGCCATAGCTTTTCAGGTAGATGCTTTGGTTCACGCACATCAACGCGTAGTTCTTCCGCACACGCCTCATCACCGGGTCGAGCTCCAGCAGGCCGTTCGTAAATGAGTCCGTTCTCAGCCGCCCCGGCCCCAGCGGCTGTGCCGGACGAGAATCGTACAGTCTGAACAGGGGGCCGATCGGCACCCGGAAATAGTCCTGCGCGACCGCCGGCTCCTCCGAGCGGTCGACCGTTGCGTAAACCGGGTCTTTACGGCTGAACGTGATCTCAACCAGGCGATTGATGAGGTTGACGAAGGCTTGCTGGATCACGTTCGGACTGAAGGGACGGCCATGTTCGAAGAGTTCCAGCTGCTTCAGATAAATGTCGGTCTCGTCGTCGGCTGCCTGCATCAGGCCCGGGTACTGACGCTTGAGGTAAGCGACATACCAGGACCGTCTCAGCAGGTTGACATCAACTGACAGGACGTCGTTGCGGTATTGCTCGACGTGCTGGAGGTAAAGCAACGGCGAGTAGAGCTGCCAGTCCATGGTCAAGAGCAAGGCTTTGGGTTGGAGGTTTTCGAGAACATTCAGCCCATAATCGCGGGCGACGAAATAATGCCGGTGGTTGTTCTCCTCATAAAGAGTGACGACAGAGAGAACCGGCAGCAGGGACAAAAGGCCCCAAACCGGTATGATCACCGATTTTCCCCGAAGCCAGGCCGCTTCAAACACATGTCTCAATCCCCAGGCCAGGGCGATGACGAAGAGAAGAAAACTGGGTAGGAGATAGGCTTCGTTGTCTTCGGCTATGTCGTAAACGAGGGCGTAGAGCCAGTTGCAGCTGACCGTGACGGCGATGAAGACGAACAGCTGCCGGGATTTTGACCAAAGGAGAAACAATCCGAGAAGAACGAGGATTATCCCCACCAGCGTGAACTCGTTGGCTGTGAGCTTCAGGAAGAACCACCCTCGGGACAGGAGAGTGTCGAGGTCCGGGGTGAAGTTTGAGCGGTATTGTTTCCCACTGACATGCCAGAAAAAGCGTTCCAGAGTGCTCGGATCTCCCCAGTTCAAGAGCGGTTTCTGGGAGGCGCGGATCGGCAGATACAGGTATGTGGCAAGGCCCGGAAGGAGGAAAACGAGCTCCTTGAGAGAGGACGCTCCAGCCCGTCTCTTCCAGATCAGGTAGAGAGCCCCGGGGACGAGGAAAAGCGCCGAGACATGATGCACGGCGAGCGCCATACCGAAGAAAAGCAGCGCCAGGCGCAGGTCCCAGGCTGAGTGTGATCCGGGTGCGCCGAGGAAAAAGAAGAGTGCCAGGCCAAGGAGCGCAGTATTGAGCGTGTAGACCTCGGCGACGGTTGCATAGGACCACAAGGTCCCAGACGACGCAAAAGTCAGACCCGCGACAAGAGCCGCGGCGGTGGCAGCGGCGGGCACCGTACCCGCAGGAGCAGCAGTCGGTCCCCGCTTCTTGCGAGCTCCCTGGCGGTCGGGGGGAAGCGGCGGGCTCAACGTCCTGGTTGCCAGGAGGAAAGCCGCCCCGGCAGCTAGTGCCGCGAAGAAGGCCGACATGAGATTCAGGCGAAAAGCGGGCGTTTCCCAGGGCAGGAGTGAGAAGAGGTATCCGACGAGGACATACAGAGGAGTGCCTGGCGGATGGGGGATATCGAGGAGCGAAGCGGCGAAAGTCAGCTCGCCGCTGTCTATGAGTGCGACCGTTGGAGCAAGCGTCGCCAGGTAAAGTGCGAAAGCCGCCGCGCCCGTGGCCGCGGCGGTCGTTCTTTGGAGCAGAGGCCGGTCTAGGTCCATGGGTGGAACATGCTAGCAAAAAACGATTCCACTACGGTGTGGCAATCGGCCGGCTGCTGTTCCATATATCCCGGAAAAGCTTCCATTCTCCACTCTCTTGGAGCCAGAGAACGAGGTATTTGCCCTCATCCACCGCTTCATTTCGCTGGATGAAGACCGTGTACCTCCCAATCTCGCAAACCACGTCACCGTGTTGCTCGACTAACTGGCTTTCCAGACGAATGCTCTTAATCCCGGCAGTCATCAGCCCTCTCCAGAACCCCTCGATATTGTTGCGGCCATAGATCAAGTCCTGATTGGGGGGCATCAGGACCGCCTCCTTGGCGTAACATCGGGCAAGGCCGGCTGGATCGCCACTGGATAAGAAATCCGAAAACGTTCGATTGACTTCCTGAATGGCTTCCTGGGCGTTGGCGAGTGTTTCTCGGGGCACGGGACACCTCCTTGAAATACGGACGTGCGGCAAGCCCTGCAACGAAGCAGGTATGGAAAAAATATAACACGGTTCCATAGGGAAGAAGGATGAAGGATGAAGGATGAAGAAAGGATGAAGGATGAAGGATGAAGGATGAAGAGAACGGCAAGCGAGACGTCCCTCGCGCTATCTTCATCCTTCATCCTTCATCCTTCATCCTTCATCCTTTCTTCATGGCCGACTTTTTTCCTAACCTCGGAGTCTAAACAAACGTGAACAGGGGATAGAATCGAGAAAGGTTCGCGAGCGTGGGGTCGACAGTGGCGTCAGGTCGAGCAGAGTCAGCACGGGAGACAATGGACCGTTTGAGCGATGCGTCCTGGGTCGAAGCCAGCCAACGGGGCGACACGGCTGCTTTCAATCGCCTTGTGCTCAAGTGGGAGAAACCCGTTTACAACCTGGTGCTGCGAATGCTGCAGGATCCGGACGACGCTGCCGAAACGACCCAAGAGATCTTTCTGCGCGCTTTTCGTGCCATTCGGAATTTTCGGCAGGACGCGAATTTCTCTACCTGGCTGTATCGGATCGCGGCGAATCACTGTCTGACCCGGCTTCGCAAACGAGGCCATCATCGATCCTATTCGCTGGACGACGAGGATTCACGCATGGCTATTGACCGCCAGATTCCTCAGCAGGAGTCACACGAGCATCAGTTTCTGCTTCAGGACGCCGGAGAGCGGGTGCGACAGGCGCTTGTTCTGCTGTCACCCGATCAACGACTCGTCCTGGACTTGAAGTTCTTTCAGGAAATGACTTTTGAAGAGATAGCAGCCGTCGTTCAAGTGCCGCTGAGTACCGTGAAATCGAGGTTGTATGACGGCTTGGCCGTTTTGAAACAGCACTTCAGTAGACGCAGACAGCGGATCGGATGAGGTGAAGGCTTGATATGAACGACAAATGTAACTCCTACAGGGGCATGATTCCCCGCGCCTTGCTCAATGATCTCGAGGAAGGCCGGTCTCAGGAGTTGGAGCAGCACCTGGCCGTCTGTGCCGAGTGCCGGGCCGAGCGGGAACAGTACCTGGAGACAATGGAGCAGTTTTCGACGGTGGAGGACGTTCCGGTTCCCCGGCATTTCTTCGTTCCGGCGGATGCCCGCAACGCGACCTTCCGTGAGCTTTTTCAGGCCGTTGCCTGGCCCTGGAAACTCGCGGCTGCTGGAGCTTTCGCCACACTGCTGGTTCTTGTCGGCCTGGGACTATCCGCCTTTCAGTTCCGGTCAGAAGCGGGCGTTTATGCCTTTTCTTTCGGGCGTCCGATCCCGGAGCTAGACAGTTCGGCAAAGACCGAGGAGGCCATTGGGGCCCTCCGTACCGAATTGAGGGCCTTCGTCGAACAGACAGTCCAGGCGGAACGAAAAGTCTATCTCGCGACTCTCCGGGCCGAGTTGGACCGGTCAGGTCGGCGGCTGACCTCGGAGCAGAGGCGTTTTCTGGAAGTCGCCCTGTCTGATGTCGAGGTCCGGATGAACGACCGGATCGTCACGGCAGGCGGGGCTGTGGAAACGCGAACACTCCGCTCGCTCGATACGATGTACGCGAGTTTGCAGGCGCAACGCTCGCAGGATCTCACGTTTTTGAGGACGAGTATCGCTCAGACTGCCCGCATGAGTGAGGCTAACGACAGGCAGACCCAGGAAGTCCTGAGCACACTATTGGAGGTTGCCGATCTTCAAATTCAGAAAACCATGAACTGAAGGTTCACGGTTCAGCGTTCAGCGTTCACCGTTCACCGTTGAGGGTCCGGAACCCGCTAAAAGTCGAACGCTGAACGCTGACCGCTGAACGGTAAACGGTGAACGGGGAACGCTGAACGGTGAACGCTGAACGGTGGACCCGTTTCTTAGGAGAAAACAATGAAGCGTCGAATTGTACTGACATCACTGGCCCTGCTGGTGACATTTTGCCTGACTATCACAAAGCCCATTGCCCAACAGCCGATTGTCGACAGTGAGAAGAGCCGCCAGGAGCTGGACACCATGGAGGGCATTCTGAGCACCACACTCGGTTACGCCGTGAAGCGCCTGGGCGGAAATGAGGCGGCGACCGAGCGGCGGTGGGTGGCCTACGGCTCTCGCCGGATGAATGTGGGTGGCGTCAAAGGTTACTACCTGTATGGGCAGGGCGCCGTCTTTATGATCCCCATTTCCGCCCTCCAGCAGCGCGCGGAGTTCGGCGGTGATTTTGCTCTCGCAATGCCGGAATTCGGTGACATCAGCGAATTAGCAGCGACCGAGGCTATGGCGGCGGTGGAAATCGCGGGTGAAGATGCTGACAAAGTGATGGAGAAAGCCGAAAAGTTGAAGCAGGAAACCGGCGAACGACAGAAAGAGAGGGCGAAGAATCTCGAAAAGCAGAAGGCGAAGATCCAAGAGTTGCGGGAAAACGCCAAGAAGCGGAAGGCCGAGATGGAGGAGAAGCGCAAGGAACTGCTTCGCCGCATGGATGAAGTGAAGGTCTACCTGAAGGATACCCTGGCGCGCTACGGTGATTCGCTTTCCATCGTCAAGCCGGAGGAGTCAGTGAGCATCGTCCTCTCCGGTGAACCGGCATCCTTTGGGTGGGAAAGTGACGGGGACGGCGGAGTCTGCCATGTCATGACCGTCAAGAAGTCGCTGGTGACCGACCTGAAGGCCGGCAAAATAAGTCGTGAAGACTTTGACCGTC
>RPQK01000224.1 GCA_003819755.1 Acidobacteriota bacterium
AAACCGGCTCGCCGAAGTGGACCAGGCTGTGACCGAGCAGCCACCTGTAAACAAGGACCTTAACGATCTCAAAGACCTCAAAGACCTCAAAGACAACGACAGTTCGTGTCCTCCTTGAGGTCTTTGAGGTCTTTGAGGTCTTTGGGGTCCTTCAGGTCCTTCAGGTCCTTCAGGTCGTTCAGGTCCTTTCTTCCTACCGCTGCCGCAGAAAGCTCCAGAAAAGAAATAGCGTTGTCACGTCGTAGAGCGCGTGGGCCACGATCGGGGAAGTGAGCTTCCGACGGGAGATATAGAGCAGGCCAAAGACCAGGCCGAGAATACCGGCCCCTACCGCCTTATCAAAGCCCTGTACCGAATGCAGGGCCGCAAATATAAGCGTCCAGACCAGGAGCCCCGCCCAGATTCCTCCCAGATGCCGCTCGAAATGCGTGAGAACGAAAGCTCGTTGGACTTCCTCCTTGACCCCGCCCACAAAGACGCTGCTGACCAGGAAAAGCGCCAGATCTGCTTTCGTTCTGATCATCTCGAGCAAAGGGTTCTTTGCCGAGACATAATCGGGCCAGAAGGTTTGAAAGAGGGCACCAGTCAAAAAGGTGACAGCGAACAGACCCGGCAGCACCAGCAGGCCTATCCGCAGCTCTCCGTGCAGGCCCTCGGAAGTCCAGCCCAGGGTCGCCCAGCGCTGATTTCGAAAACGGAGCAACAGGGTCAGGATCGCGAGGGTGAGGACCGCTTCAAACCACATGAAGGCAGCCAGCTGCCGGGCATCAGCCATCGGCGAGAGTCCGGCCGCGGTGAGGAGACCCTGCGCCACCAGCGAACCAAGAAAGGCGACGACGACGATCTCGACAAGCGCGCTTGCGCCGTCCACTATCCGCCTGAAACCGGCCGAGTCAGGAGGGGGCGGAGGGTGGGGCGCGGGTAGCATGAGTGGCCCATTGTACGCAGAAATCAGCCGGAAGATCAAAGCCGCAAACACCGGAAAACCGCCAGGTTTCAGCCGCGAAAACCAAGTGGCTCTAGGCCTTACCGTCGGCCAACAAAGCAGTTGAACTGACTTCTTCACTCCAGTAATATGACGCCCTAGGAGGGTCTATGATTCTTGATGTCCGTTTCCAAGACGACTACGAGGAAGATGATTTCGAGGATTACGACGAGGACGAGGACTTCGAGGACGAGGATTTCGAAGACGAGGACTTTGAAGACGAGGATTTCGAGGACGAAGACTTCGAGGACTTTGAGGAGGATGAGGACACGGACGATACTGAAGAAGAAGAGGAAGAAGAGAAGGACTACTACCAATAAATATAGCCTGATCTTGGAAACCGATTTTCCTTCCACCCGCGTGCAACCCGCTCCTGTTGCCGAAATGTACAGCCTGATTCAGATCCAATCGCCGACCAGCTAACCGCTGCGCGTTGTCGGCTGTCCCAAACATGAGGTCCGCCAGAGTGCAGAAGTGTACTCTGGCGCGGACTCGCAGCACTCAAACCTAGGCGGAAATTGTATTTACAATCGAGTATGCGACTGTATAATGAAGATTGAGACTCATCACGCTTTTCAAACTGGGACGAGTATAACGAAGTAGCACAGCTATTCAAGTTATTGAGGAGGAGAGAGTTATGCTTCGGCCAAGACATTTCGCCGCGCCCATCGTGTTCCTTTTTCTGATCACCACCCTCGGTTTGGCGCAGGACAAAGAAAAGATCAAGTACCTGACACCCACTCACAAGGGATCGACTGGATTGTTCAACCTCTTCACCGCCGACACCCTAAGGCAGGGGGAGTGGAGCATCGGTCTAAACAGCCTCAGGTTCCACCGAGAACCGGGAGACATATCCTTCACGCTTTTCCCCGCTTCGTTCACCCTAGGCGTGCATGATCGGGTCGAAATCTTCACCTCCTTCGAGGCCTACAAGCAAGTCCACGCCGAGCAGCTGATGGTGAACAAGATACAGCCGAACGGCCCGATGGTCCCCGCCCGCCTGGCGAGCGGGATCCAAGCCTGGTACAACGATGCTCCGTTTATGGACGTAGGTTACGGAGACTCATTCGGAGACCTCTGGGCCGGTCTGAAAATCAACATCATGTCGGAGCGAAGAGGTAGCCCGTTCGCTTTAGCCATCCAGCCCATTGCCCGTTTCCACCTGACCGATGACCGTGCGAAGCTGGCCCGGGGCTTGACCGCAGGGGCGACCGACTGGGGTGCCGACGCCATTCTCTCGAAGAACATTCGAGGTGGAGGAACCATTACAGCCAACGCCGGCGTCCTTCTCGCCCAGGACCGGCTGAACGTCGACCGGCAGCATCGGTTCAACTACGGCTTAGGCTTCTCCGCCCCGCTAGGGACTCTCAAAGCCAACCTGGTCGGGGAGTTGGTCGGCAGCACGTTCTACTGCACCGACAATCCGCCCATCGGGAATCCGGTTTCTCCGGTTGATCTCTACGCCGGACTCCGGCTCTTTCCAGCCAAGTGGCTGGCCGTTTCTGGCGCGTACAGCCTGAATCTCCGTACTATCGACGAAGCGCGCTACAACATCGACGCGACCGGCCGCCACGGTTGGTTCGCCCAGTTGGCTTTCCAGAGGAAGATCAATCGGCCGCCCACCGTGGAATGCGCCGTCGACAGAGCCACTATCACGGGTTCGGCAGGCACTGTTGCGGCAGATACGGCTACCGTCCGGGTAACCGTAACGGACGAGGACGACGATACTCTGACCGTTAACTGGAGGACCACCGGCGGGAAGTTGACGCAGCAGGAAAACGCCGCCGTTTTCGATCCCACCGGCCTGGCTCCCGGCAAATACACGGTGACGGCAGAAGTCAGCGACGGAGAGACCACGGCAACCTGCACCTCCGACATTACGGTCGAGAAACGGAAGCTGGCTCCAACTATCAGTTGCCAGCCGGGTACTGCGACCATTACGGAAGGCGAATCGACGACTCTCCGGGCGACTGCGTCAGACCCGAACAACGATACGCTGACCTATACCTGGACCGTCGATGGCCAAGCGGTCACCAACAATCAGCCCGAATTCGTCTTCGGGTCGACCGGCCGGACCATCGGCAATCACACCGTGGGTGTGACCGTGACCGATGTTGACGGAATGACGGCCAATTGCAGTTTCACGGTGACGATCAACCGCAGGCCCAATCGCAATCCCACCGTGACTCTGTCTCTCGACAAGCCGGAAGTCTACGGCGGCGATACGATCGTCGCCACCGCGCAGGGCAGCGACCCGGACAACGATCCGCTGACCTACAGCTGGACCGTTGACGGGCAGCAGAGATCGGAGACCGGCACCCAGATCTCGATCAACACGAGCGGCATGACGGGCGGCAGTCATACAGTCACGGTTACCGTCAAGGATGATCGTGACGGGACGGCCACTGCCACGCAGTCCTTCTCGCTCCGGGAGAAGGTCATCATCCAGATCGACCGCCTCAGGCCGGACAACGTGGCCAAGGCCAGACTCGATGAAATCGCACTCAAGCTGCAGCAGGATCCGCGGCTCCGCGCGAGCATCACCGGGTACGATGATGATCGGGCCTCCGACAGGAGGGCGGAGAGTAACGCTCAGAAGAGGGCCGAAGGCGTGAGGGATTATCTTGTGAAGCAGCACAAGATCGATACCGCCCGGATCGACGTGAAGAGTGGCGGGAAGACCAACCCGATCGCCGACAACGCGAACGCCGAAGGCCGCAAGCAGAATCGGCGCGTTGAGATCGAACTGTTCGTGCCATAGGCGGAATGATCAGCCGACAGAGCCGCAAGCGCGGCTCTGTCAACTGGATTTCCTCGCACGGATGTGCTTTCGCTTACAGCAGGTTCATGGTGTAATAGGGGCGGTGGCGTCTTAGCCACCGCCTTTTTTTATGCGCTGATGTGTGTTTTCCTATGCGCCGACGTTTGATCATCCGCTCGCTTTTTGTCTGGCTCCTTGCGATTGTCGGATCTCGCTCGCTTCAAGGGGAACCTGGTATCGTTACCCTCGGCCCCTTTGGCGGCGATGTTCGCTCCCTGGCCGTTCACCCGGCGAAACCGGACCGGTTTTTCCTCGGCACTGCGGACGGACAGGTCTATGTATCGAACGACCGTGGCCAGAAATGGGAGAGAGTCAGCCCCGGTCTGGGACGCCGTGATCTGGTCGTCGATAACCTGGTCTTCCGACCTGACAACCCCGACGTTCTGTATGCCGCAACCTGGGAGCTAAAAAACAGCCAGGGATGGCTCTTCCGCACGACTAACGGCGGGCAAAAGTGGGACAACCTCCCGCTCGGACCTTATCACAGCGCGATCCGAGCGATCGCCCTGGCCCCCTCCGAGCCAGACGTCATGGCGCTCGGGATTGCCGAAGGCGTAATCCTCAGCACGGACGCCGGGAAGAGCTGGGAAAGGATCTCACGAGGCTACCGGAGTCTCTACAATGCCGAATCCATGGCATTCGATCCAACCGACTCGAGTACCCTGTACGTCGGCACCTGGCACTTGGGGTTCAAGACGACCAACCGAGGCAAGAAATGGGAGGAGATTCACCAGGGCATGATCTCCGACAGTGACATGTTCTCCCTGCTCGTCAATCCCAAAAACCGGGATAACCTTTACGCCAGCGCCTGTACGGGGATTTACCGTTCCGACAACGGAGGAAGTAGTTGGAACAAGCTCCGAAACGGCCTCCCGAAAGACGCCAATCGCACCCGGACTCTGTTCCTGGACCCGGTCGATCCCTCGGTGGTGTACGCCGGTACCACAGTAGGACTGTTTGTCAGTCGTGATGGAGGCGTCAATTGGAAACTTCTCCTCCCCGATATCGTCGTTAATGCAATCGCTGTCCACCCCTCGGAGGACGCTATCGTCCTTGTGGGCACAGACGACGCGGGCATTCTGAGAACAACGGACGGCGGAAAGTCGTTCGAGTCCGTCAATACCGGCTTTATTCATCGCCAGGTGACTGACATCGCTCACAGCCCGGATCGTTCCGCCCTGTACGCGGCAGTTGCGCTCGACCGGCACTATGGCGGGTTCTTCCTCTCGCAGGACCGGGGGCGCACTTGGCAGAGCTACAATGACGGGCTCCACCATCTGGTTGACTCTGTCACTAGTATTCTGGCTCCCCTCGGCACCGGATCGGTCCTGATTGGGACTAAAGACGGCGTCTACGAGGGAATACCAGGCGAGAAGCCCTGGGAACGGGTTCCCGTCACGCGATCTTTGCGGGTACTCGACCTGGCGGCAGGACCCGGCAAAGCTCTGGTTTACGTCGCCGCAGAAACAGGACTGTTCGAACTGAACCTGAGACTCCAGAAGCTGCAAAAACTCGCCATCCCTGTCTACAAAGGCAAGATCAACACGGTTCTCTTCGATAGGAGTTCCGGACAATTGTTCGCGGGCGGCGAAAACGGGATTTTTCGGTCGAAAGATGCCGGCAAGAACTGGTCGGTGAAAGTACGCGGACTGCCTTACACTCCCGTCCATTCCCTGGAAAAGAGCGGCAGCCGGCTTCTCTGCGGAACTCGACAAGGAATCTTCTTCACAGATGATTCGGGGGAGCTCTGGGTCGCGGCGAAGGGCGTGTTCCCCCTTGATATCATGACCATCAGCGCCAACCCGGCAAAACCGTCAGAAGTTTTCGCGGCTGACTTTCTTGTCGGCTACCTCTTCATGAGCCGAGACGGGGGTGTGAGTTGGGATGTTCTAAACGCATCCAGCACGCGGTCCCGCATCTCGAGTCTGGCTTTCGGACCTGATGGAGAGCTACTGGCGGGGACCCTTTCCGAAGGTGTGTATCTCATTGAGGATCTCCCTCCAGCCCAAGTGGCAGGAGCAGCGGGAAGCGAAAGTGACTGAAGATCGTTGATTCTTGATCATTGATCGTTGATTGGCAGTTGCAGGTTTCCTCACCATTGGTCGATAATCGCCAGTCGCCGTTCGGTCAGGGTTAACAGGCATGAATATTCCCATATCTTACGGATATCTGCTGGCCGCAACCCTCGCTGCGGGAACTATTATTCTGTTCGCCATCATTCTTCGCCGCCAGCTTGCTGTTCGCGTGGCCGAATGCCCGTTTCCTCCTGACACTCATCAGGTCCGCGAGCACGAGTTCTACACCGAATTCCTGATGCCTCTGCTGGTGTTCGAACGGGACTACCCGTCCTTCATTGCCATACTGAGCCTGGTGGTTTCTCGATTTCCTATCTCTCGATTCACGGCGCACGAGGAAGTCCGCGCCGCACTGGCCTTCCTGCGCGAAGCGAGCTTCAACGGGGGAAACCCGAAGGAGATCTCGAGCGTTATGTGCGTGATCGTCAACGCCTTCGTCAACGACCCCGACGTGGAGTATGAGTTCCGCCTGAAACTGCCTGACCTCTTGAACAAGTTCCTGGATGAGGTGTCAGCGACGGCAACCGGGTGGAAAGTGGGAACGCCGGGGTAAATCCAACCGGCTCACTGAGCCGCGCACCGTGCAAAGCCAGGCGGGTTTCCCGCGGGAGCATGGTACCAGCGCGTTTCAATACCGATCGGGAACAGGCTCCCACGCATGAACGACCCTGGTCTTTGACAGGCGGTCATGCAGGGCCCGGCAGTCGGCGTCGAAGACCGCAAGGACCAGACCGATGACGGTCACAAGAACAGGAAGATAAAGAAGGATCCGCACCGCCACCGAGGCAAATGAGACTTCCTCGGAGTCCTGTCCGACCAACCGGAGGCCGGTGATGCACATCCCGGGTGTCCGACCCGTCGACCAGAAAAAGTAAAGAGAGTTCAGGAAATAGAACCCTGCAGCAAGGACCAGCCAGGAACGGGTCGCCAGAGGAGAGAAGAAATCAAGATCCAGAAACCACGAGGCGGTAAAGACGAAGATCACGGCGGTCGCGACTGGAAGGAAAAGGTCGAGGATACCCGCCAGGACTCTCGTCACGATAATTTCCTTGGATACAGCCGCTCGGGGACCTTTGACAGTCGGCGCCTTCGATTTCGCAACTTCCGCAATCAGGGGCTCCAAACTGAGCTCCTGTTGAGCGGGATGGCTGCTCTTTAGCGCAACGCGCCTGGATCCCGGGGGCAAATCCAACTCGGCTGAGCCAAGCTCGGAGGCTTGATCCACTGGCGAGCTGGTTATGACTTCCGGAGCAATTGCATCGGCAGGCTCGACTTCCGCCTCCCGCCGTTCCATCTCGGCCTCGGTCTTCTCGGTCGCCTTCAGCCCCGGTATCGGCGGCCGGAACATGTCGTCAACTCGACGCTGGGCCTCCTCGATATCGGTGAATTTCTCTCGGGGCGTCTCGAACTTACGCTCCAGTTGGGAGCGCCACTTTGCGGTTTCACTTTCACTGGCCGTGCTGTAGAACTCGGCCGTGATAGCCGGCTCCGCGGGAGGGGGATCCGGATTCCCGGCTCTGAATGCCGCCCTGGTTTCGTATCCGCACGGGCAGCGGCGCGTCACCATCACTTTTCCGCAGCGAGGACAAATCACGGGGTGTCATGTTAGCATAGCATCGCTTGCATCGACCACTAGGTTCGACACCAAGTTCGACGACCAAGACGTAACTTTTTCTTATTGTTATTCTTGCGTGGAGGTCAACATGCCCGACAGTCCCGAACTCCTTTCCGCCGCTCTGATCGCCGTCCGAGATTGCATGGGAGCTCGGCCCGGTGAAAATGTGCTTATAATCACGGACGAACCGCTTCGTTCGATCGCCTACGCCCTCCGCCACGCGGCTCTCCAACTAGGTCTCGAAGTCCTGCTGGTCGAAATGCTTCCCCGCAAAACCAACGGAGAGGAACCGCCCGAACCGGTTGCCGATTTGATGAAGCGGTTCGACATCGTTCTTTGTCCGACCTCCAAATCGTTGACTCACACCGACTCTCGGAGAGCGGCTTCCGAGACCGGGGCCAGGATTGCCACTCTCCCTGGAGTGGATGAGCCCATCATGATCCGGTGCATGAACGCCGACTATGAGGCAATTGCCCGGCGCACTTACAGCCTCTGCCGACTCATGGAAAAGACCCGCACCATTCGGGTGACCGCTCCAGCGGGAACCGACATCGTACTCCCGGTGGCGGGGAGAACCGCGCATGCGAGCTCGGGGCTGTTCAAAGAACGCGGCCAATGGGGAAATCTCCCGACGGGCGAAGCCTACCTGGCCCCAACGGAAGACCTATCGAGCGGCGTTGTCGTCGTAGACGGGTCTATGGCCGGTATCGGCATGGTCCAAACGCCGATCAGAATTACGGTAGAGAAAGGTTATGCGACTGACATTACCGGAGGAGAAGAAGCGAGCAAACTCTTCCAGCTTCTTGAGCCGCATGGACGGCCCGCCCGCAACCTGGCGGAATTTGGCATCGGCACGAATGACAAGGCCATCTTGTCCGGCAAGATCATCGAAGATGAGAAGGTGCAGGGGACAATACACATTGCCTTCGGAGACAACAAGTCGATGGGCGGCTCAATCCGGGTGGCAAGCCACCTGGACGGCCTGGTCCAACGCCCAACCGTTTGGTTCGACGACAATCTGATCATGGAAGATGGGAAATTGTTGATGGCCGAATGAAATCCGCAATCCGCAATTCCCTGGGGAGGGTCGAGATGCGCTTCTGGTTCGTGATCGCTCTTATTGTTCTGACGAGTCTGGCCGTAGTGACTTCCGCCCAGGAGAAGCCGAATTTCGACGGTCTTCATCTGAGCCTGGGGAACCTGTCACGGTTATCACACGCTCAAACCCGTTCCATTAGCGCCGAAAATTTCACCGGCGAAAAAGGAAAGGGCGGGATGGCCATTGAAGGGACGGGAAAAAACGCCGCACGTGATCTGGGCCAGGGCTGGAAGGTGTCCCCGTCAATCCACATCGAGCCCAAGCAGGTTTTCACCCTTGCTGAGATTCAGGGACCGGGCGCTATTCAGCACATCTGGATGACCCCGACCGGAGATTGGCGGTTCTCAATCCTCAGGATCTACTGGGACGGTGAGACGGAGCCTTCGGTCCAGGCACCCGTGGGCGATTTCTTCGCGAGCGCCTGGCAACAGAAGTTTTCGCCGCTCTCGTCGCTCGCCGTCTGTGTAAATCCCGGCAGCGCCTTTAACTGTTATTGGGAGATGCCTTTTCGGAAGTCATGCAAGATAACGATGGAAAACATCAATACGCAGCGCATGACCCTCTATTACCAAGTCGATTACACGCTGACTCAGGTGCCGGAAGATGTCGGGTATTTCCATGCCCGGTTCAACCGGGTCAATCCTCTTCCCTCCAAAACCGACTACGTGATCCTCGACGGTGTTAAGGGCTGGGGTCACTACGTGGGAACATACCTCGCCTGGGGCGTCAACAACACCGGCTGGTGGGGAGAGGGCGAGATCAAATTCTTCATCGACGGCGACGATAAGTTCCCGACGGTCTGCGGAACCGGCACCGAAGATTATTTCTGCGGTTCGTACAACTTCGAGAACCGGGAGACCAAACAGTACCAGGAGTTCACGACTCCGTACTCCGGTTTGTCCCAGGTCATTCGTCCGGACGGCGTCTATAATTCGCAGCAGCGTTTCGGGCTGTATCGCTGGCATATCGTCGACCCGATCCGTTTTGAGAAGGACCTGAGGGTCACTATCCAAGCGCTTGGCTGGCGATCAGATGGCCGCTACCTGCCCCTGCGCGACGACATCGCTTCGGTGGCCTACTGGTACCAGGCCGAGCCTCACACCCCCTTCCCGAAGTTGCCGGAGAAGGACGACCTCGAGATTAGGTAACAGCGTGACAGGGTGGCAGGTGAGAGGGCGGCCAGAGGCCGCGGCGGCTGAGTGACTCGCCGTGTTGTGGCGAGTAGTCGTCAAAGCCCGCGACGTCTGACCGCCCTGCCACCCCTTTGCCCCTTTGCCCCTTTGCCCCTTTGCCCCTTTGCCCCTTTGCCCCTTTGCCCCTTTGCCCCTT
>RPQK01000225.1 GCA_003819755.1 Acidobacteriota bacterium
AGCCGGGCGGGAGGTGCTGGAAAGAATTCAACGGGGGTTGCAGCAGTGAGTTATCCACGAATTTCCGCGAACTTGAACTAATTTCCCGCGAATTAAGTTGTCCACGAACCAACACGAGCCAACACGAACAAAACCCAATGTTCGTATTGGTTCGTGTTGGTTCGTGGATAACTCGCTGCAACCCTCACTTCTCGCTGAGTATCTCCAGAATCACCGAATTCAATTCATCCCAAGGCAGGTCCTTCGAGACGTAGGCAATCGCGCCGGCTTCGCGCATCGCCCGTTCCATGTCCTCCCTTTCATGCATCGACAGGGCGATAATCCGACAATCGGGCAACTCCGACTTAATACAGCGCGTCGCCTCTATACCGTTCATGGTCGGCATTGTAATGTCCATGAGAATGACATCTGGCCTGAGCCGACGAGCCAGTTCAACCGCTGCCGCTCCGTCTCCGGCTCCGCCCACCACCTTGATCCGGCTGTTGCTTTCGAGCAGGTTGGCCAGACCCTCTCTCAGGATTTCGTGGTCGTCCACGATTACTATTCTGATTGGTTGGTCTTCGGCGTCCGGAGCCGGGGGCGGCCGTTCGCCTGGCTGGTCGCGGGGAGGCAGAAGCCCTGGAGCAAGCGGCGTCCTCAGGGGCACCGGGATGGACAGCGAGATTTCGCAGCCGCCTCCGGGCTCGCTGCGAATTTCGAGCGCTCCCCCTGACAATTCCGAGCGTTGCTGAATATTGAACAGGCCAAATCCGCTGGGGCTGCGCACAATAACCTTACCAGCGTCAAATCCCGCGCCCTGGTCCTTCACTACCAATTTCAAGAAACCGGGCGCTCCTGCACGGAGCTCCAGTGAAGCCTTCGGGACACCCGCGTGTTCGACGACGTTCATCAGCAGCTCGCGGGCGGCCTGGAAGAGGAACAGCTTAGCGTCGTCCAGACGGGGCTCGGTTCCCGGTCCCACCGTCAGATCGACCGTCAGACCGTGCCCCTCCTCGAACTGCCGGCAGAGCCACTCCAGCCCTGCCGCCAAACCCCTTTCCTGCAAGATCGGAGGGCTCAGGCCAACGGCCACCGACCGGGCCTCGTCGATAGCGTCGTTGATAAGACCCTCCAGTTGGCGCGTTTGCTCCGCCAGATCCGCGGGGGAACGGACGTATTGAAGTCCTCGGACCCGGAACTTGGCGGCGACCAGCAGCTGCTGAAGATGATCATGAAGAATCTGCGCCAGGCTGACCCTGGTTCGCTGCTCGGTGTGGCCCAGTTCCTCTACTAATTGGCGCAGCTCGTGGGCCCTTTTTTCCGCGGCAGCTGTTCTTTCGGCGACTCGTCGTTCCAGGCTCTCGTTTAACTCCTGCAAAGCCTGCTCGTGGTCTCGGTGGCTGATCTGACTCTTGAGGATGGTGAGACCTGTCGGCGAGGGATAGGCACGGACCTCGAATACGCCCCCGTCCATCGTCTCGTTAAAAAACACCGGGACTTGGGTCTCAAGCGCCTTACGGCATCTGTTTTCCCACTCGGTTCCTGTCACGGACGGAAAAACGTCCCAGAAACCAAGGCCGATGAGGTCTTCGGGCTGGCGGTCCAGGCCGCGAGCCGCAGCCTCGTTCACATATTCCAAAACCCAGTTGCGGTCGACCGCGATGATCGCTTCAGCAACACGCCGGAAGATGTCGGAAAGTTGTGGCGCCACAGGGGCATACCCGGTTTCTTGAGCAGAACATCAACCCGGCACCGTCACTCCAAAATCAGACGGGGCGCGAGCGACATATGCTACGACCTTAGCAAAATGGAACAAAATTGTCCAAGTCCGGACCCTTAGGTTTTGGCCGTGCCTCAGCGCTATAATCAACTGCCTGCAGAAATTGGAGGAAAAGACAATGGAAAGACGGGTCTCCTCTCGTTATCCGGCCGTCTGGGTGATGCTGGCCGTTTTGGCGCTGTTCGCCTGCCTCCCGGAAACCGCAAACACCGCCGGGCCTGACCCCTTGTCCGTGACCGTGCTCTACGACAACATTCCGTTCGAAAAGAACCTTCAGACTCACTGGGGCTTCTCCTGCCTGGTTCAGAAAGGTTCGACTCGAGTGCTGTTTGACACCGGCGCACAAGGGGAAACACTCCTGGGCAACCTGAAGAAGCTAAACGTCGACCTCACCCCTCTCGATGCGATCGTCTTCTCTCACATCCACAACGATCACACAGGCGGGTACAGCGGACTGAAGGCCGAGCTGGTGACCGATCCTCCGGTCTACGTCCTGAAGTCTTTTCCAGCCGAATTCAAACAGCAGGTCAAAGCGATTGAAGTGAGCGACCCGATCATCTTTCCCGATACCGATTTCCGAACGACGGGCGAGGTTCCCGGACAGCCGGTCAACGAGCAGGCATTAATCGTAAGGACGCCGCGCGGGCTGGTCGTAGTAACGGGCTGCGCCCACCCCGGGATCGTGAATCTCTTGCGCCGGGCGACAGAAGTGAGCGGAGAGAAGATCCACCTGGTCATCGGAGGATTTCACCTTCTCCAGACTCCAACTGCCGAGGTGGAACAAATCGTCAGGCAATTCCGGAGTCTCGGCGTCGAACGAGTCGCCCCAAGCCACTGCACCGGCGAGGCGGCCATCGGAGTCTTCAGGAAGGCCTACGGCACTAACTTCGTCGAAAGCGGAGTTGGAAAGATCCTGCAGATCGACACCTCATCCACGTCCAACTGAACCGAACGGGTGTTGCCGGCAAAGGATCAGGACGGGAGCCGGACCGTCTGGGTGACCGGGGGCGGCGCTGGGATGTCTCCGGCTACCCGCTCAATCGCTTCCAGCACTTCACCCGTAGGCTTTGCGGCAAGAAGCAGGCGAGCGAGCACCGTGTCCAGGACGGTGGCACTCGCCGACGCGAGGGGCACTAGACGCCGGATCCCCGCAATCCGTTCTTCGTCGGTCAAAGTGGGCTCGACAAGCAACTCCACGGAGATGCGGGCTGTCAACTGAGTGGCAAAACCGGGATCCGGCACTCTGACTTCCTCGTCCGCCGGTAGCTCGTCAGTAGGCGCCCAACGCCGGCCGTTCAGGCGCACGAGCTCTTCGATCGGCTGGTGATACAGCTTGGCGAGTTCGAACAGAGTTTTGGGATGTGGGATCTGGCCGTTAGTCGAAGCCCGGGCCTCATACCGTTCACTGACCCTGTGGATGGTTGCGAAGTCTGCTGCCGATGGATCCTCGATCAGCCGCGTGGTAATTTTCGGGATGTCAAATCCTTCTGGGTCCCACCATTTGAACATTGTGTTCAACCGCGCCGTTTGACGCGCGCAGAACGATTCCTCTTGAATATTGTGGGCCGCTCGCAAGGCCTGGTCCAACGCCCTCTGCAGGGCGTCTCCTCCCTTCCCGCAGGTGCGTATCGTCTCCGCGAGGTTCAGACAAGCCGGTGATTGGAAGCCGGCAAAGCCGTACGGTAAGGTTTCGGCGGTCGAGAGGGCGTCGGACACGAACTGTTCCATTCCCGGGACGAGTGTCGCAGCTTGCGCTAACCCGGCCAGGCGGCGTTTGTAAAATCCCCAGGAATCGCTTCCGGGGCCCAAGTTCCGAGCCTCCTCGACGGCCCCTGCGATACGGTTGGAGAACTCCGACCGCGCACCCGGCTTCCCTTCCCGCGCCCTCAGCGACAGCACCGCGGTGGGCAATGCTTCCTGAAACTCGGCACTGCTGCCTGCCAGCGCAGAAACGGCGATTTCCGGCAACATCTCTCGGACCCAATTCTGATCCGGGTGTCGAAGCACTGATTCGAGCAGCACCCAGAGAGAAGCCTGGCGGTAGTGCACGTATTGATAGCCGGTGTGAACACTCAAATACTGCCGAAGGAAACGGTCACCGTTGTCCGCGTGGTGGGCCGCTGCGAAAGAGACCAGCAGCGGACCATCGTGTCTGGCGAGGAATTTTCCAGACCCTTCTTCCTCAGAGGAGGGAGGCTGTAACCCACGAGACAAAGACAACTCGTTCGTCAGTAGCTCGCCGCTGCCGATGTACTCGACCAGAGCTCCCGTGAAGAATTCGTCGCGCGCTTTCGGTAGCGGCTCTAAGAGTGGAAGTGCCTGGGACCTGATCGCCGCATCGACCCTGGCGGCGAGGCACTTGAGAGTCGGACTGTCAGATCGGCCCTCTGCAACCGAGTCGCGCAAACTCAGAGCGTCGCTAATGTTGGTTTGAGCGGCAAGCCAGGCAAAAATCAAGCGCACCGCGTTCCGCCAGTCTGGATTGAGATCAAACAGGTCCGCGCGCCGGGCCGCCTCGGTCGCCTGCCCTTGGCGTGCCAGGTCAAACAACGGCTCGGGCCGCAGTTCGTTGCGACGAAAAGCAACCAGGCCAAGCGCCGCCTCGATGACCAGCGGAATCGCGCGCTCAGAATCGCACCACGCCGCTGACCGCACGGCGCGCTGCACGTCTAGCTGCAGCGATGAAAGATCACCGATTCTCTGTTTGTGCTCGCTCTGGTAACCCGGGTCGAGCACCAGTCGGACCAGGCTCTCAACCCGAACTGAATCTTCGCCGTCTTCGGAGAGTGCCGACTCCGCAACGTGCGTGGCCACGTGGAGTAGGGCGTACGAGTCCCATTTCTTCCAGACTGACGCTCCATTGTGAAGCGAGTGGTAATAACCGGCAATGGCGGCGTGCATGTCGGGAGCCCTGATTAACCTCTCGTGGACTACGAAATCGTTGAGAGATTTGTGGAACAAGCGAAAAGGCCCGTCAGGCCTTTTACCGTTCAAGTATTGCCCCAGCATCTCCACCGGCTGGTCGACCTCTTTTTTAGCGATGCGCTCCAGCTGTTTGCTCGTCAGCCCCTGGCCCTGGGCAACGGTTATCAGGCCCAGAACCGGACGGATGGTGGCGAACCACGTGTCGCGGTTCACTGCGATCTCGCGCTCGAAATTCTCCCGGTAATAGCCGGCGAGGCCGTCAGGCAGATGAACCTTCTCGGGATCGAAATCGGCCGGAAATGTAGCAGCCATGTCCTTAAGCAGCAGGTGGGCATACAAGAACTGACCGCTCGCAGCTTCGCCAATGCGCTCGGCCAGCCTGGTCCGGCCAGCGCTTTCCAGAGCGGAAAGCCGGGCGTAGCTGTACTGCCTGATGGAATCCTGGTCGCTGGGCTCGTCTTCGGAAAGGTCGATTGATCGCGACCCGGACAGAGGGTCGAGCACGCGGGAATGGCGGCGGGTGGTGGCGAGGAATCGGCAGGGTGTTGGCATGTCACCCATACGCTTGAGCATCTGCACGAGATTGGCACCACGGTAATTCAACGCTTCGTCAAGCGCATCGACGATGATCAGCGTGCGTTTGCTGTAACCAGCTTTGTAGAGCGATATCAATGGAGCGCGGAGCACTCGGTCGAAGGTTACGTCGTCGGTCAGATCACCGAGTTCGAGATGAAGTACAACGCCCGTTATATTAGCGCCCGCCTCGGCAGTTTGGACCTCGATCTTGGAGCCAAGATTGATGATCTTGGCTCGATCCGAGACAGAGGCGACCACATGCTCGGCGAACTTCTCCACGACGCCAGCCAACTGCTCAGCCACATTTTGCGCAAAGTCCCTGGGAGAATTGAAACTGGTGGAACGGCAGAAGTGAGCGGCACCGACCGCAGTACGCAAACGGGCGAGCATCTCGGCATCAGCCGGATTGGAAGGCACTGGACCGAGGCCAGCCAGCCACGCGGAGACCATGCTCTTGCCCGAACCCGGCTTACCCACGATAAGAAGGAGCCGTTCGTCGGTGTTCTCGAGCCAGTCAAGTATTCTCGGTAGAATCCAGCGGCGCCCCGTGAACTCGTGAATGTTCTGAGCGACTTTCTCCGGCACTTGTGGAATCATGGCCGTCTCCGAATTGAGTGGGATAATTCAGGATAATACGAGAGAAGCGGGCACTTCCAGTGATCGGGAATTTGGCTGGGGGACAGGGATTCGAACCCCGATAGCGTGGTCCAGAGCCACGAGTGTTGCCGTTACACCATCCCCCAGCAATGAGAGGCGGGCAGGAAGGATTATACCAAATCCGGCCCAAGCTGCGAAATTCGCTTTTTGCTCAGGCCGCGCGGCTTTGAGCGCCGGCCACTTCCAGCCGCGTGTTCGCCTTTTCAAGCGAAATCACCGCCTGTTCGTAGTCGACATCGGGACTCTTTGACCGCAGCAGTTTCTCGGCTTCTTCCTTCTTTTGACGCGCCCGCGGAACGTCGATTTCGTCGGGTCTCTCAATCATCTCCGCGAGGACGGAAACGCGATCCGGCAAAACCTCGACGAAGCCCCAGCTGCAGAAGAGCCGCACTTCCTCGTCGCCTGACCGGTAGCTAATGATGCCGATACGGAGCTCGGACAGGAGCGGAGCATGCCCGGGCAAAATACCCAGGTAGCCGGTTATGGCTGGAACAGTCACAGCTCCAACTTCCCCCCGAAAGAAAAATCGATCAGGGGTGACGATTTCGAGGTGAATTGACTTAGGCAATGCTTCCGGCATATTTCCCGATCTTTGTCCACGAACCAACACGAACTAACAGGAACCAATCCTCGGTTGGTGTTAGTTCGTGTTGGTTCGTGGACAAATAGTTGCTTTAGGCGGCCTCGTCGCGCAGTTTCTGTGCTTTCTCCAACGCTTCTTCAATGCCGCCGACCATGAAAAAGGCCTGTTCCGGGATCTCGTCGTGTTTCCCTTCAGCCAGTTCCTTGAAACCCCGCACCGTGTCCGCAATCGGTACGTACTTGCCCTTCAGGCCGGTGAACTGCTCGGCCACGTAAAACGGCTGCGAGAAGAACTTCTGGATCTTGCGGGCACGGGAAACTGTCAGCTTGTCGTCTTCGGATAACTCGTCGATTCCCAGAATCGCGATGATGTCCTGCAGCTCGCGATACCGCTGCAGGATTCGCTGAACGGTGCGTGCTGTCGTGTAGTGTTCCTCCCCGATGATTCGGGGATCGAGGATCCGACTGGTCGAGGCGAGCGGGTCCACGGCCGGGTAGATGCCCTGCTCCATGATCTTGCGTTCGAGGTTCGTGGTGGCGTCCAGGTGAGCGAAGGTCGTCGCCGGCGCCGGGTCGGTGTAATCATCCGCCGGCACGTAAATAGCCTGGATGGAAGTGATCGACCCCTTCTTGGTTGTCGTGATCCGCTCCTGGAGCTCACCCATTTCAGTGGCCAGATTCGGCTGATAGCCGACCGCCGAAGGCATTCGGCCGAGAAGCGCCGAGACTTCCGACCCCGCCTGAGTGAACCGGAAGATGTTGTCGATAAACAGGAGCACGTCCTGGCCTTCCTCGTCGCGGAAGTACTCCGCCACCGTCAGACCAGAGAGCGCAACTCTCAGGCGCGCACCCGGCGGCTCAGTCATCTGACCGTAAACCAGGGCGGATTTGCTGATAACGCCCGACTCGTTCATCTCGATCCAGAGGTCGTTCCCCTCACGAGTTCGTTCGCCGACTCCCGCGAAGACCGAGAACACTCCGTGCTGAGTCGCGATCCGGTTGATCAGCTCCATGATGATGACGGTCTTGCCCACTCCCGCGCCGCCAAACAGGCCGATCTTTCCGCCGCGGGCGAAGGGCTCGATCAGATCGATCACCTTGATCCCGGTCTCAAGCATCTCCGTCTCGGTGCTCTGGTCCTCAAAGGAAGGTGCCGGACGGTGAATCGGATAGCGTTTCTCGGAGTTGACCGGCCCCTTCTTGTCGACCGGCTCTCCCAAAACGTTAATGACTCGCCCGAGTGTCTGCCGCCCGACTGGAACAGAAATGGGGGCTCCCGTGTCGATGGCCTTCATCCCACGGATGACGCCGTCAGTCGGCTCCATCGACACACATTTGACCACGCCTTCACCCAGGTGCTGGGCCACTTCCAAGGTAATGTCGATAGGAAAAGGAGTCTCGAATCCCTCGCTCACCACCTTGATCGCACTGTAAATCGGGGGTACGTGACCAGATTCGAACTGGACATCGATAGTCGGCCCGATAACCTGCAGTACTTTTCCGACCGCTTCTGCCATTTGTCTCGTGCTCCTCGTCACCCAGCCAGGGCTTCTGCCCCGCTGACGATCTCAATAAGCTCTTTAGTAATGGACGCCTGACGCATTCGGTTCATTCGCAAGGTCAAACTTCCGATCATGTCCTCGGCGTTCCTGGTGGCCGAGTCCATCGCCGTCATCCGGGCGCCGTGCTCTGCGGCTTCTGATTCAAGCATGGCTCTGAAAATCTGTGTCTCCACATGTTTCGGCAGGAGACGATCGAAAATTACGGCCGGAGGCTGCTCATAAATGTAGTCGAGGAAAACCTCCTGCCCCTTGGGTTCGAGCCGGCGAATGGGCAGCAGGGGCTCGATCAGGAGCCGCTGCTGGATAACTGACTTGAACTCGTTGTAGACAATCTGAACCGAATCCAGCTCGCTGTTGACGTAATAGTCCACGATCGCCTGAGCAATCTCCTGGGCATAGGGGTAGCTCACGCTGCTGCTGATATTCAGGTACTGATGTTTGATGGGCCACGGACGCTTCCCGAACCAGTCGACCCCTTTTCGGCCCAGGAGGGAAAGAGTCAGGCTCTTGTTGGCGGCGTCACTCTCAATGAAGCGAACGGCACCCCGGATGATGTTCGAATTGAACGCCCCGCACAGTCCCTTGTCGCTTGTCACCACCACCAGCATGATTCGCTGGTTGTCCCGCTCGGCAAGCAGCGGGTGAGAGGACGGATCCACCCGGGTCGCCAGGGAATTCAGGACGGCCAGCATGCGGTTGGCGTAAGGACGCGCCGAGAAGATCCGGTCCTGGGCTCGTCGCAGCTTGGAGGCCGATACGAACTTCATGGCCCGGGTAATCTGCCGGATATTCTTGACCGACCGTACCCGCCGCCTCAGATCTATTAGGTTTTCGCCTGGCATAATCTCCGTTAAGGTTAGTCCCTGGGAGCGCAGGCGTCTCGCCTGCGCGCTCCCAGCGGGAGTCCTACGCTACTTTTTCTTCCTTAAACCGCCCCTTGAAATCGGCGATCGTCTCTTTCAGCCGGTTGCGAAGATCCTCGTCCAGGGTCCGCTTTTCTCTGATCTCCCGCATGACTCCTGCCCCGGGTCCTTCCATGAAAGTGCGCAGGCCATCCTCGAACGGCCTCATTTCACTTAATTCCAGGTCGTCCAGGAATCCGTTGGTTCCCGCGAAAACAAGCATGATCTGAAACTCGACTGACAGCGGTGTGTAAAGCGGCTGCTTTAAAAGCTCGGTCAATCGGGCCCCGCGTGCCAACTGCCGTTGGGTGGCCTTGTCGAGATCGGATCCGAACTGCGCGAAGGCGGCCAACTCACGGTATTGGGCGAGCTCCAGGCGAAGAGTTCCAGCCACCTGCTTCATGGCCTTGATCTGGGCCGATCCCCCGACGCGGCTTACCGAATAGCCGACGTTGATGGCCGGCCGGATACCGGCGTGGAACAGATCGGTCTCCAGGAAGATTTGCCCGTCGGTGATCGAGATGACGTTGGTCGGAATATAAGCGGAAATGTCGCCCGCCTGCGTCTCGATAATGGGGAGAGCAGTCAGACTGCCGCCCCCCAGTTCGTCGTTGAGCTTCGCGGCCCTTTCAAGTAGCCGGCTATGGAGATAGAAGACGTCCCCGGGGAACGCCTCTCTCCCGGGCGGCCGCCGGAGCAGCAGCGAAATCTCGCGGTACGCGGCCGCGTGCTTCGAAAGGTCATCATAGACGATCAGCACATGCCGGCCTGAGTCCCTGAAGAACTCGCCCATCGCACAGCCCGCGTAGGGGGCGAGGTATTGCATGGTCGCCGGGTCGGAAGAGGCCGCCGAAACCATGATGGTCTTGTCCATGACTTCGTAGTCAATCAGGGTCTTGACCACTCGCGCGACGGTCGAGCGCTTCTGGCCGATCGCCACGTAAATGCAGATGA
>RPQK01000226.1 GCA_003819755.1 Acidobacteriota bacterium
CACAATCGATCCGGTTCAATGCTGATGCCGTTTGGCTCGATCCTGCATAGGGGAAAGCGGCGTCGCCTCGAGGCCTGATAAAGCGTCGGCCTCTCGTTGCCGCCGCACTCCAAAATGGCCTGGGCACCCCCGCGCTCCAAAAAGTAAATGAAATGGCATTGGGCATCTCGCCTGCACTGGGGCAAGGGGCGTCCCGCCCCGACGCTATCGCTCGTCAGCGGAACGGCAGTTCCGGCACCCGATCCGCCCGGAGTGCTCCACGTCACGTTGACCGTGAAGCGGTTGGCGTTCAGGTAAAGGTCGGTGCCGGCGGCGTCGGCCCCGATTGTGTCGGCCCGCAGTCCCACGTCCGGCTGACGTCTGCGGAGCAGCGCCGGTGTCGCTGAAGGCACTGGTATCGTTCCTCCCAGCCTGAACTCCCGCCGGGTTTTCATAAATCCTCACTGCTCCCGTCTCGAGGTCTCCACTGCGTGCAAAAAACCGGCCTGCAAGGTGATACTATCCGCCTTGATGAGACGTGCGGTCGGCCTGATGTCGCTTGTCGTGGGGTTCATGTGCATTCAGACGGCCTTCAGCCAGGCCGGGGACGCTGACCCGCGCGCGGAGGAAATCCTGTCGAGGATGACCCTCGAGGAGAAGATCGCCTACATCGGTGGAACCGGGTACTCAATACGCGCGGTTTCCCGGCTGGGGCTTCCCGAAATAATCATGTCGGACGGACCGCTCGGAGTCCGCAACTACGGGGCGACCACCGCCTACCCGGCAGGCATCGCCCTGGCAGCCACGTGGAATACCGAGCTCGCCGGCCGTATGGGGACGGCCCTGGGACGCGATGCCCGCGCCCGAGGCGTTCACATCCTGCTTGGCCCGGGACTCAACATTTACCGCTCTCCACTGTGTGGCCGCAACTTCGAGTACTTCGGCGAAGACCCGTATTTGGCGTCGCGAATGGTCATTCCGTGGGTTAAAGGTGTGCAGGGCCAGGGCGTTCTTGCGACCGTCAAGCACTACGCCTGCAACAATCAGGAGTATGACCGGTACACGGTCAGCTCCGACGTCGATGAACGCACGCTCCGGGAGATTTACCTTCCCGCCTTTCGCGCCGGGGTCGAAGAGGCTCAAGTCGCCTGTGTCATGAGCTCGTACAACTTGATCAACGGCACGTACTCGACCGAGCACCAGTATCTGAACAATGTCATCCTGAAAAGTGAGTGGGGATTCAAAGGGTTCTTGATGTCCGACTGGGGCGCGACTCACCAGGCGATTGACGCCGCCCGAGGCGGCCTCGACCTCGAGATGCCTTACGGCGATCATTTCAACGTGGCCGGTCTCGGGCCCGCGGTTCAATCCGGCGCCGTTTCAGAGGCGGTCATTGACGACAAGGTCCGGCGAATCCTGCGCACGATCATCAGCCTGGGTTTCCTGGACCGAGAGCAAAAGGACACTTCTATACCACTGGATGACCCGACCAGCGCCGCGACCGCTCTGGATGTGGCCCGAGAGGGCATCGTCCTCCTCAAGAACCAGGCGTCCTTCCTGCCCCTTAGGCCGGAGCAGCTCAAATCAATCCTGATCCTCGGTGCGGGAGCCGACCCCGGGGTACCGGCCGGGGGAGGCAGCTCCTATACGACACCTGTGCGCACCGTCAGCCTGCTGCAGGGCCTGCGAGATCTCGTGCCCGCGGCGACTAACGTCAAGCACCTGGCCGACCCCTACGCCATAACCATTAATTTCAGCCACGTTGACGATGCGGGCCTGGCGCAGCAGGGTTTTCAGGCCGAGTATTTCCCGAACCGCACGCTCTCCGGTCAACCGTCGCTGCGACGAAACGACGAGCAGATCGCGTTCGACTGGGCGGCGGCGGCCCCTGCGGCCGGCCTTCCAGCCGATTCGTTCTCGGCACGCTGGACGGCTGATTTTTCCGTCGCACAAGCCGGCCCGTTCCGGTTCACCACCCGCTCGGACGACGGCATGAGGGTCTACCTCGACGGGACGCTCGTTGTCGACGACTGGTTGGATCACTCGGTCCGCCCTGTGTGGAGGGATGTCAATCTGGACGCCGGCCGCAGCTATTCGTTGAAGGTCGAGTACTACGAAAACAGCGGCAGCGCCGTTGCCCAGTTCTCCATCACTGCCTATGGATACCAGGGCGGGGTGCTCGAGTACGTCGACGCTCAAGGCAAGACGACCAGCGGGCTCCTGGGTGAATACTTCTCCAATATGACCCTCTCGGGCTCGCCCGTGGTTCGCCGGACGGATTCGGAGCTGGATTTCAGCTGGGGCTACAATGCGCCGACGTCCGGCATCCCGGCGGACAAGTTCTCGGTGCGATGGACGGGGCAGGTCCGCTTTGCCGAAAGCGGGTATTACCGGCTGAAGGTGCGAGCCGACGACGGGGTCCGCGTGTTTCTTGACGGCGTCCGGGTTATCGAGGACTGGTCTGATCATCCGGCGAGGTCCGCTACGATTGAGCGCTGGTTTGAGGCAGGCGTGCCGCACCAGTTAAGGGTCGAGTATTACGAAAACGGAGGCGAAGCGGTCGCCCAGTTGAGCTGGAACCGCGCGGTCCTCCCCGATGTGGTCCGAACCGCTGACGTCGTCGTTCTTGCCGCCGGCTTCGATTCGTTGACCGAAGGGGAGGGCGCGGACCGGACGTTCGAGCTTCCCGAG
This sequence comes from Acidobacteriota bacterium, assembly GCA_003819755.1. Lineage (GTDB taxonomy): Bacteria > Acidobacteriota > UBA6911 > RPQK01 > RPQK01 > RPQK01. The sequence continues at coordinate 2,671 of RPQK01000226.1, forward strand.
GCTCAAGACTCTCTCATCGCCAGAGTCCTGACCGTCAACCCCAAGACGGTCGTCGTCCTTTTCGGCGGTGGAGGCGTCGACATGAGGGGCTGGGTTGACCAGGCGCCGGCCATCGTGCACGCCTGGTACCCGGGGCAAAGCGGCGGCCAGGCTTTGGCCGAGATCCTCCTCGGGCGGGTCAATCCGTCCGGCAAAATCCCCGCCACGTTCGAAAGAAGCTGGGAAGACAACCCGTCCTATCGTTACTACTATGCCCCGACCGGCGGAAGCGCGCGTTACCAGGAAGGCCTTTTTGTTGGTTACCGGGGCTTTGACCGGCTGAATCGGGATCCTCTTTTTCCCTTCGGCCACGGTCTCTCGTACACCGCGTTCGAATATTCGGATCTATCGATCTCCCCCGTCCGCATGCGGCCGGGCGAACGGGTCTCAGTTTCCTTCCTCTTGAAGAATGCCGGGGCGCGAGCCGGAGCCGAAGTCGTTCAGCTTTACGTGGAACCAGTGCGGCCGCCGGTCGAGCGCCCTGTCCGCGAGCTGAAACGGTTTCAAAAGGTCTCGCTGAACCCGGGCGAGTCGAAGCGAGTGACGCTCGATCTGGATGAATCGGCACTGGCGTATTACGACGATGCGCAACGCAGCTGGGTCGCCGCACCGGGTGATTACCGGATCGCCGTCGGCGCCTCCTCGCGTGACCTCCGGCTCGAAGGCGCTTTCATGCTCCGTCCGCCGCTTGCCCGCAGGAAGCCGAGGAAATAGGAAGAAGGTTTGATGTCTCGCCTAACCTACAGAGCCGAGAGCGCAGCGAGGGTGTTGAAAAAGGACCCCTTTCAACACCCTCGACGCAGGTCCTCTTCCCGCCTAGTCGCCCGCGACGACGATGATCAGAATCAGAACGGCGGTGCCGAGGGCGATGACGATGTAGGTCAGCTCCTGGTTACTCAAGGCACCGGCGGCGAAGTCAGCCTCGACACTCGTCGCCCTTTCGGCAAGCCGCGCCAGTTCCTCGTCGCTCAGAACGGCCGCAGCCTGCATGATCTTCTTTGGGCTCCCGACCGTTTTCTCGAGCTTTCCTGCGACCTCAGGCCGCGAAAAGAGTCGTTCAAGCTTTCCCAGTGAAGCCTGTCTGTTCGAATTGTGATTGGCCAACTCACTGCGGATCTCATTAGCGGTGACAACGTGATTGGTTTCGCCAAGAAGCGGCTGGAAAGAAGAATGGAGTAATGCCGCGGCAGACAAAAGGGACAAGGCGACCTTAGCTTTCAGCATCAATGGGTACCTCCGTGAAGGGTTGGTGTTATCTTCAGTATAGCTCAAGCTGGCTCAAAGGCTTAAAAGGTCTGGACCCCCGGATTGTGGCCGAACGGCGCGGCGTCGGGGGTCGCGATCAGCGCTTGACAAAGAGTCAATTCGGACTGGGCGATCGAGTTGAGATCAGCGTCGATTACAGTTTCAAGTGATGCCTGCTATAGTCTGCGGGCGAGGTGATATGTCGATTCAAAGATGGGTCAAAGAGCTCCCGATCTCGGTGACGGTTTGTGACAGCCGAGGCGTCATCCTGGAGATGAATGATCGAGCCGGCGAAGTGTTCAAGAAAGAGGGCGGACAGAAGCTGGTCGGGTCCAATGTGCTCGATTGCCACCCGGAACCGGCACGCAGCCGGCTCGAGAGGCTTCTTGAATCAGGCGAACGCAATGTCTACATGATTTTGAAGGAAGGCCGGCGCAAGCTGATCTACCAAGTCCCGTGGTTCGAGGAAGGAAGCTACCAGGGGTTCGTGGAGCTGGCCTTGGAAATGCCGGACGAAGTTCCGACTTTCCTGAGGAAGTGAATCGGGCAGGCAGAAAGACCTCAACGACCTCAACGACTAGTTTGGTGTCAACGTCGTTGAGGTCGTTGAGGTCTTTGAGGTCCTTCTGCTCCACAAGATCATCCGCCCTACTGAACCGCTATCGCCGGGACGGCGGACAGGAAGTCGGGGCCCGCGAACAGCTCTTGAGCGGCGACCGGTTGGCTCGCTTCCATCAGCACGTAGCCGCCGGCCTGGCCTGCGGTCTTCGGGACGAGCTCGGTCAGCAGCTTTGATACGCGCGCGCCAGGAGCCAAGTCGAAGGTCGCTCGGCCTGACAACGTGCCGTCGTTGCGGAATACCTGCAGTCCGACTGTTGAAGTCACTGTCCCCGGATTGAAAAAAGCCAGACCGGTGAGGCATCCCGTCGTGTTGGCCACGTGGCCGAATACGGCGGACGTGAAAAGGACGTCCTGTAACGGCAAGGAAGCGGCATAGTTCAGCCCACGGTCCGCGAAAAGAACATCGCCCACAACTCCCAGTGCGTCACAGATGATCTCGAGACTGCCAACGGTGAGTACCGACTGGTCCAGATGAAGAAGCGTTCCCGCATCGTGTTCCACCGCGGCTCCGGCTGGAAGCAGCAATTCGGCCGCCTGCCCGACTTCGGCTCCTGTATTGTCGATCCCCTTCACACGCACCACCTTCGCGGCCTGCGTCGTGTTCACCAGCCGCAGGGAGGTGAAAATGCCCGGCCCATTCGCCAACTGGGCCGAATAGAGCCTCGTGCCGGCGGGCCCGGACCGGCCGGCTAGACCCACAAGCGAGCGGGTTCCCAGCCGAATCAGCTCGAAGCCGACGATCTGCTGACCGGGCGCCGTTTCAGCGACCACATACTCGGTCGAGGTGTTTCGGTTGAAAAGCTGTGAAATAGACTCGTAGAGACAGCCGAATGCTTTCAAAGTCCGCTCTTGGACCGAAATGGCGGGGCCTCCGTCCCCGGGATGCAGCGTCAGCCTTACAGTCGCCGAGCTCGAAGTGGGGTTAGCGATCGCCAGGTGAGTCCAGGCGGGTATTTCAGAGCTGGCCCCGGGTATTTCCAGCGCACGCGTGAACACGAGCTTCGATGAGGGGTTGACAGCAGCCAGCCCTCCGTCCAGTGCATCGGCCTGGCCGAATTGGAAAAAGCTGTTCAGAGGGGTGCCTGCCCAGACGCTGACCCACCCCTGCTGCTCGTCCTCCGGCGCCGACGAAAACAGCTCGTGTCCCAGCCTCGCCATCTGAGCTCCGGGCAACAGTTCGACCTGGTACGGGTTGCGCGGCATCGGCAGGAAGGAGCCGTCCGGACTGTGAACAGCGATACGGAGCACGCTGGACCAGGAGCGAGGGTTCTGAAAAGCAAAGCCGGTGAAACTGTCAGAGCTCTGACGGAAGAAGGGAAAGTTAAGCCGTACGGGCGAGTCCACCATCAGCTTCTGTTCCACGGTGTTGTTCGTTGGATTCTGGTCTTCGCTGCTGCTGACTGTGGCAGACATGCTGGTCCCGGGGGGCGATTCCGCCCCCACCAGTACTTGAAAGTGGAGGTAATCTGCCGAACCAGGCACGAGCATTCCCGTGTAGGTGCACCTCACCTTGCCGGCTTCTGACGAGCAGCTCCAGGAGGCCGGAAGGAACGAGCGCGTGTACGTCAGACTCGGCGGCAGGGAGACTTCGAGTACAACCTGGGCTTGGGTCGGCAGGCTGCCCCTGTTCATGACCAAGAAGAACACAGTGGGAGTTGCCCCCACCTGGCTCAGAATCGGAACTGAAGACGAACCCAAAACGGCCAGGTCAACACCGGAGGCGAGGCCGGCAAGTCCGACCGTCGCTGAAGGGCGGATGAGATCGTCGTTCGGCAGGGCAAGGTAGGCGAATTCTCCGACCGGCGAGTGAAACGCGGTCGGACTGAAACGGATGTCGGATGTGCACGAGGAACCAGGCTCAAGCGACCGTCCTGAGCAGTCGTCTCGAACCAGCGAGAACTGATCGGCGTTTCTGCCGGCGAGGTAAAGCTGGCCGAAGGTCACGTTAGACGGGCCCTGGTTTCTAACCGTGACGGTTCGGGTGATCGACTGGCCCAAGCCGGCGGACCCGAACTGGACTATCGTGGCGGGATCCGTGACGAGCGCCGATCGCGTCACCCTGAGTTGGGCCCACGGTCCGCCCGTCCCTTCGCCCTTGTCGACCATCTCGATCTTTACTCCGCGATACGGGTCGTGGAAGTCGCGATAGGGAGTCACGTCCGAAAAGCTGTGCATCCGAAGACTTGGACTTTCGTAAGCAGCGACATGATCTGCGCCAACGGAAGTGTTGGCAGCCGTGGGTCCCATCTCCAGATCGGACCTCGTGACTGGGGCGTGATCGCTGGGTCCCATCTGGAGATGGGACCCACGGCCTGGCTGAGCGAGTAGCCTTTGACGAAACCCGAGTGAGTCGATAGTCTGATCGCGCGAGTCGCCAGGTGCCTGGTAGCCGACCGGGAGTCGGACGTCAACATCCTCCAGGCTTTGGCCGCTCTCGATCACGAAAAGCCGGGCGCCGTTAGTTGATGAAGCGGACGGGTAGAATATCCTTTGATAGCCGTTCGCCCGGACTTCCAAATAGTATCGGCCGGGTCGGATTCCGGTAATCAGGTAGCGTCCTCCGGCATCTGTCAGTCCGCTCTCGACGCCCCTGAGCTGGTCGTCCAAGCACCAAACCCCCGCGTAACCGATTGGCTTTCCGCTGTCCTGGCTCGTCACGATCCCCGTTATGCTGCCCCCGGGTAGCAGGGCGAAATCATACCCGGATAGTTGTTCACCCTGTTTCACCTCGACAAACGGGGCCGTTTGCTGGCTCGACGCGTCGGGGTACAACTGATCGACGAAATCCGACACCCAAGCCCAGAGCCGATACCGGCCGGGTGCCAGCTTGGACAGGACATAGCGGCCGGTTGCATCGGTCGCCGCGCTGCCCTGCGACCGTCCTGTTTCGTCCAGCGCAAGGACCGCACCATCCAACGTGCTGCCGTCACGAGCGTCACTGATCCTGCCCGAGACTGTGGCCCCCGGATTCAGGCTGAAATTCACGTTTGTCGTTTGCCCGGCTGTCACCACGACAGGGTCGGCGGTCCCGTTGTAGCGCTTGTTGTCATGGGTTTCGGGGACATGATTCGTGCTGGGCGTGGCACGGACCTGGTATTGGCCCGGCAGGAGATTTCGGATGGAATACGTTCCATCGCTCTGCGTCTTGGCGCTCTTGGCGCCCTGGTCGTTGCCTGCCAAGACCGTCACGCCCGGAATTGGCTCTCCTCCCGGTTCCTGGACGACGCGACCTTCGATGGACCCTCCTCCGGACATAAGGCGAAAGTCGACGTGATTGGTCTCGGCGCCTGCCTCGACGCGCACCTGCTCCGCTTCAGACCGGCTGTACTTGTCCTCGTAATACTCGTTGACGTAGTCATAGCTCCAGGTGCTGACCACGTAGGTGCCCGCCGGGAGCCCGGATAGCCGATACTCTCCGAGTGAGTTTGTCTGTGTCGACATGGAGAATGTCCAGTCGGCGTCCGAGGCCTGGACCGAGACCGACGCGGCCGGCGATCCGTTCGATTCCCGGACGACCCGTCCGCTGATGGTCGCTCCCTTTGTCAATTGGAAGTCGGCTATCCTCTCATCCCCCGGTTTCAGAACGAAGCTTGACCATTCGGGGTCGTCGACGGCGTCCAGGTAGGCACGGTCGACGTAACCGGAGTTGTTGATAGTCCGTAAGCGGTAGATGCCGGCCGGAAGAGTGCTGAAACGGTAGGTCCCATCGCTTCCCGTTTTGAGCCATCTGAGCAGCGATCCGGAAAACTCGTACAGCTGCACCTCACAATCGGGCAATGGCTTCCCATCGGCCGCATCGGTGATTTTGCCGGTGACACTTCCTCCCAACCCGACCCCGTGGAAGCGCAAGGCCGAATTCGAAAATCCGACGCCATCATAGAAGAACCGCGCCAGGTTGGAGGCCGGATCTCCGGTTCTTACTCGTATCTGAACCTGGTCCTCCAAATCAAATTGGCCTGCGGGTGCCCGGTATTCCACCCAGTAGTTGAAATCGGCGTCGCCGGGTCCCAGGGGAATACGAAGCGCTTTAAGACCCGGGCTGGTCTGCTCAACCGCCGTCAAGGTGAATTGGCCGGAAGTCGTGACTGTCTGAACCGCAGTCGGGCCGATCCACTGGGTCTGGGCCTTCCACATCGAGGAAAAATGACGGAAGGCTGCGGCCAGGCCCATGGTATCGCCTGAATCGCCGTACTCATCCCAGCCGCCGCATTGTCCCGGGTCGGCCAGGCTTGCAGGAACGCAGGGCACGGACGAGGAGTGCCAGAAGCCGAAATTGTGCCCCAGCTCGTGAGCGATTACGCCAGCCGTGAGGCACCCCTCGTCTATCCAGGCCACCGAGAAATTCCCCTCACCGTCCGGTGTGGCCCACTTCGTTTTCCCTACCGTCCCGCCGCCGCAGATTTCGGCGTTAGGGTTGTGCGGAAAGACCAGGATGATCCGGTCATAGTGCGGAAAGAAAACTTCTTTATCGAGCGTTTTCAGAGCTCCTGACAGGAGCTCGTTCGCAGCACTTCAACCGAAGTAGTCCGACTGCTTTCCCGGCAGTGTGTGCCAGTCGATGAAATCAGATTCAAGCCAAACGCCGCCGAGGGAGCTTTCCAGGATGAACTTGTTAGCGGAGTCGGGCCCGTCCATGACCTTTTGTCGGACGTCGGCAAGCGTAAACGGTTGGACCGGGTTGTCTGCGTAGTTTAGCAGGGCGACCAGCGTCGTCTGTCCTCGGATAGACGGCGGCGGGACAGCCAAGGCGGAGGCATTGGCGGAGGCATTGCCGCCTGCCGGCTGCACGCTCGTCGCCAGCAACTTTTGCCCGGTTCGAATGCCGGTCACACGCACGGATTTGCCGGACGGGTACCGCCCGAGCAGGTTCGAAGGATCCTTGAGCGTCGTCACTTCTCCGCCAGCACCCACCAGGAGAGGAAGCGTACGGCTGGTCCATCGACCTGATTGGTCCTTCTGGTCGATGGCCAGAATCGTCAAATCGCCGGTGAGGACTTCGTCCGGAGGGCGGGCCTCGACGAGTGACAGGAACAGAGAAAGCTGAATGAAAAGAACGTTGAACCCAGCCGACCCCAGGGCGTGGCTACGCCCGCTTCCCCTTCGACCGATCATGGCAAGACCCTCCCCTTTTCAGGAGCTGCTGTACAACTGGATGCTTCTCAGGCGTGAACAGTTCAAGCGCCTTTGCACGGCGGCAGCGCGTGTGCTCGACAAACGAGTTCCACCCCGAAGGGGTATAAGCGCTCGGCTACTTCCTCACGCCGGAGGCGTGAGAGGAGAGTAGCCGGGGGTGGAGCCGTTTTTCAGGCGACACCCCCGGAAA
>RPQK01000227.1 GCA_003819755.1 Acidobacteriota bacterium
CGAAGACTTCGTTCGACGGGCCGCCGATCACCCGATCGCCCTCACAGTCAAGCAGGCCGATCTCGAGGACAACCTTGATCAGTCCCGTATCGTCGATCCGACCGACAAAGACCGGGCGCGTATTGCCCGATACGAGAAAGCTTTGAGATACGTCAAGGCAAAAGTGGAACTGACCGACTGACCTTCAGAAACGGCCACACAAAGGAGGCAAGATGGAGCACAACGAACGAAAAGAATGCATCCGTCGAATAGAGCAACTGCCCAGTCAGCTGGAAAAGGCGGTCGCCAACCTGAGCGATCAGCAACTCGATATGAAGTTCCGTGAAGGAGGCTGGACGGTCCGGCAACTAGTCCATCACCTGGCCGACTCCCACGCGAACGCCTACATCCGCCTTCGACTGGCGCTAACCGAGGACAAGCCGACCATCAGGCCTTACAATCAGGACGACTGGTCAAACCTCGAAGACGCCCGGACCCTTCCTGTCGGAAGCTCGCTCGACATTCTCCGGGGCTTGCACCATCGCTGGGTGGCTCTGATGAAGTCTATGCCCGAGAAGGCGTGGGGCCGGCGACTCGTTCACCCGGAAAGAGGCGAGATGTCCCTGGACGACATCCTGAAGATCTATGCCGGGCACGGCGAAAAGCATCTGGAGCACATCAAGACGGCGCTGACGCGATAGAAAGGACCCCAAGGACCTCAGGGACCTCAAGGACGACGAAGATCATGCTCTGTCCTTGTTGTCTTTGAGGTCCCTGGGTCCTTGAGTCCTTTTTGTCACTGTGACGGCCAAGTGCGAGCATCGTCACACGCTTCGCCGCCAAGCTCTGGTATTTTGTAACGTTATGATCGCGAAGGTTCGCGAATGACGTCCCGCTTGTGATTGACAGGACACATGCCAGCTTCTAATATTGGGCAAAAGTTCGGAAGGAGAGACACCAGATGGCCGCAACGGGCGAAGAGAGAGTAGTTTCAGAACTAAAGGCGTGTCGAGAGTCCCTCGGTCAGATTCGGAACGAGCTGAGCACGTCTCTTGGTCAGTTCCAGCTGCAGGTGACCGGGCTGCGCGAGTCGCTGAATGAGGCCCAGCAGAACTACCGGGGGCTTCAAAACCAGCTGGATCAGCTGCAGCAGAGCTCGACGGATCTGGAGATCCAGGTCCAGGCCGCCCGAAACCTCGACGGTCGACTGGAGCAGGTGGACGGCACACTTCAGCGAGTTGAGCTGGAGCCGTTACCGACGGTCCCGACCGGCCCCATAGAAGGCCTTGATCCTGTGCTGCTGAGGCACACACTCAGAACCCTGTCAGCCGCGAACAGCCAGGAGGAAATACTGGACGCCTTCCTCGAGCTTGCGGGCTCCAAGGTAGACAGGGCAATTCTCTTCGCCAGCAAGAACGGATCTTATATCCCGTGGCGCAGCCGAGGCTTCTCGACCGAGGCCCTCGACTCCGTCGTCGTCGACGACCCGTCAGACCCGATCATGGTCGTCGCCAGGAACAAACAGCTGGTTTACCGGGAACAAGCGCCGGCCGAAGCCCGGCCCTCCCTGGGCGAAGCCGGAGACCTGCCGCATGCCTTCGTGGCCATTCCTCTGGTCTTCGATGAATTCGTTCCAGTGATTTTTTATGCTGATTCCGGGGCTTCTCTGGAAGTTGATTACCTGGAAATTCTCAGTTATCTCGCTGTTCTGATCCTGAAGAACAACGCTCTCCAGCAGCTCGCCACCCAGCAGCCTGGGGCAGAGGCCGTGACCGAACCGTCCGTTGCCCAGCCAGCCGAGCAGCCGGTTGAGCAGGCGGCCGCTCCTCCGCCGGTTGCCGTCCCAGCCGAAGAGCCAGGTATCGCACCCGAGCCGCCTCAGCCGGAGCCTGAGCCTGAGCCTGAGCTTGAGCCACCGGTTCCGCCGCCCGTCGCAATTACCGAGGATTGGGAGATTCCCCCAAGCATGCAGGAGGAACGAACGGCGGCTCCGACTCCCCCGCCGGTCGTTGTCCAGGCCCCGATTGCCGAGCCGGTCGCCGAACCCGTTGCGCCTCCCCCGGTCCCACCGCGCGTCGAACCTCCGGCCGAGCCGATTCCAGCCATCTCTTCCGAGGAACAGGAGAAGTACAACAACGAAGCCAGACGCTTCGCGCGCCTCCTCGTCTCCGAAATCAAGCTCTACAACGAGGATGAGGTGTTCAACGGCCGTCAGAACGGAGATCTGTACATGCGTTTGAAGCGAGACATCGACCGCAGTCGCGAGATGTATGAGAAACGCGTCCACGCCGCCGTGGCCAGGACGGTCGATCACTTCCATGAAGAGCTGGTGCGTATCCTGGCTCGTGAGGATGCGACGCTGATGGGTTCCGGGTATCCTGGGCCGATACTCCGGAAATAGAAGCATTCGGTCGAAAAAGGACCTCAAGGACCTCAAGGACGTCACGCAAAACCTCCTTGAGGTCCTTTTCGGTTGTTGCCCCGCCCACCCGCCTCCCACCCCGCCCCTGCCTTACAATAGTTTGATGGAGAACCGCGATCTGGCGGCCATGTTCGAAGAGATGGCCGACATCCTCGAAATCAAAGGCGAGAATCCTTTTCGAATTCGCTCCTTCCGCCGCGTGGCCGACATTCTGCATGGGCTCGACTTCAATGTGGCATCCACTGTCATGGAGAACCCTGACAAACTGCGCGCGATACCAGGTATCGGCGAGGGAACCATGCGCAAAATTGGAGAAGTCGTCGCGGTTGGTCGGTGTGAAGAGCACGAACGGCTTCGCGCGGAGATTCCTGCCTCAATGCTCCCGCTGCTTCGCCTGCAAGGACTCGGTCCCAAGCGGATCCACTTGATCTGGGAGTCGCTCCGCATTTCGACTTTGGATGAGTTGGAGGCGGCTGCCCGCGACCAGAAACTCCGCACAGTTCCGGGCATCGGCGCAAAGACCGAAGGCACCATTCTGAACGCGATCGCCGACTATCGACGGGCCCAAGGCCGTTTCCGCCTCGATCAGGCTTTGGAGGCCGGTGCACCTCTCTTGGCATTTCTGCGCGACGAACCGTCGATCGTCCGGCTGGAAACCGCGGGAAGCATCAGACGGAGGCGGGAAACGATCGGCGACATCGATATCCTGGTGACCACCGCTGAGCCCCGGAAGGCGATCGATCACTTCCTTCGCTATCCGGGAATCCGGTCGGTCCTGGGAAGCGGAGAGACCAAGACTTCCATCACGATCAGTAAGGGGCTCCAGGCGGACCTGAGGGTTCTTGAGGAGAAGTCCTTTGGGGCCGCCCTCCAGTACTTCACCGGCTCCAAGGAACACAACGTGGTCCTGCGCGAACGCGCCAAGCGCAGGGGTCTGAAGGTGAGCGAATACGGGGTGTTTCGTGTCGATGACGACCAGAAGATCGGGGGTGAGACCGAGGAGGAGGTCTATCAGCTGCTCGATCTGCAGCCGATACCACCCGAATTGCGCGAAAACCGTGGAGAGATTGAACGGGCCGAGAACGGGACGCTACCGAAACTGATCGAAGAGTCGGACATTCGCGGCGACCTCCACATGCACACCACCGCCTCCGATGGCCGGGACACCGTAGAAGCAATGACCCAGGCGGCTCTGGCCAGGGGTTACGAGTACGTTGCTATCACCGATCACAGCAAAGCTCTGTCGATGGTTGGAGGCCTGGATGAGGAAGCAGTCCTCCGGCACTGCCGTGAGATAGATCTGCTTAACGAGAGGACCAGGCATGTCCGTATTCTGAAGGGCATGGAAGTGGATATCCTGGGCGAAGGCCAGCTTGATTTGAGCAATGAGGTCCTTGCCGAGCTGGATGTCGTCATCGCTTCGGTTCATTCGCACTTCAGTATGCCCTCTGCACGAATGACAGAGCGAATATGCCGGGCGCTCGAGAACCCATACGTGAACATCCTCGCGCACCCGACCGGTCGTTTGATCCTCCGCCGGGAACCTTACGCTTTTGAACTGAAGGAAGTCTTCCAGGCCGCGATTCAAAACCGGGTGATTCTCGAGCTAAACTCCTATCCGGATCGCCTGGACCTCAAAGATACCCACTGCCGCCTCGCGAAAGAAATGGGAGCACTGATCAGTATCAACACCGACAGTCACGCAGGCAGCATGCTCCGGTTCATGCGCTACGGGATTGCGACGGCCAGGCGCGGCTGGCTCGAGGCGGAAGATGTCGTCAACACCTATCCTCTCGCCCGACTCAGAACCATACTCAAAAAGGAGGCCTACAGGTGAGGTATAATCAGTCGTTTTCGGAGGGGACACATCGTGATAAAGGACCTTCTACCGGGTCAGGTTGTTTGTAACGAAAAGAACGAGAAGGGCAAGCCCTGTCACGGGAAGCTCAAACGCTATTATCCGTTTGCGTCATATTTCAATGAGACCGATTCCGGCCGGCTGGACGAGATCAAACGCGAGTTCGGTCAGGACCCGAAATTAGTCCTGCTCCGCTGCGAAGACTGCCGGATGATCTACCGCCTCCCGCAAGTCCTGAAAGAACAACTGAAGCAAGCGTGAACGGTTTACCGTTCAGCGTTCACCCGTTCAGCGTTCACCGTTCACCGTTCAGCGTTCACCGTTCACCGTTCAGCGTTCAGCGTTCACGGTTCGGCGTTTGGAGATTAGACAGTTCGCGGTTGAGGTTAAGAGCAATTCCAACCCGAAACGATTGAACCCCGAACCCAGAACCCCGAACGGTAAACGGTGGAACGGTAAACGGTGGAACGGTGAACGGTGAACGGTGAACGCTGAACGGTGAACGGTGAACGCTGAACGCTGAACGCTTGAACGGTGGTCTCACAACTGGATCACCTCCTCGGCATCGCACTCCGGGCAGCACTCGGAGCGGAACCAGTCTATGCCCCGCCCTCCCCACCCGCATTTGAGACAGTAGACCTTGGTGTCGGCCAATCGACGGCGCAGCCTGCTTTCGAGGATCTTGTTCACCAGAACCAAGATCACTCCTCCTACCATCAGCCCGTAGCTGTAAACCGCAACAAGCGGCGAATAGAGCACGGCGGACGTGGTGATCAGCATCAGGAGAACCAGCGCGACCACCATGAGAGCACAACCCATTCTTTTAAGCGTGGCTGGCTTTTCAAGAAAACGAATTTTCACATCCGCAGGGTGAGACATGTTCCTATTGCCCCCAATCCTCAACCCCTTGCGCATCAAGCGTGTGTTGTCAAGCGTCAAGCGGCGTCACGAAAGCGACATTTCGCATCACGCAATACCTTCTTGCCCCCTGCCCGGTTATCCATTATCCTACCGCGCAGAGGTGGCGGCGAGATCACCAGCGGGAGAGGAGAACCAAGTATGAGGTACAACAGAGTCAAGAAGGAGAGGCCGTCGCGTCTTAGAATCGGCCACGCTTCCCTGTTTTTACTGGCTCTGGCAGTAGCGGTGCTCTCAGTCCCGGTCTGGCTTCACGCAGGTCCGGCAGCTCAACACCTGTCCGAATACTCCTCCTCCTACTGCTTTGGAATCGCCGCTTTGACGGCAATCGGAATATTGGCTCTCACTTTTTCCCGCCGGCCGAAGCTGGACATCCCCCGGTTGGGCACCGCCAGACCGATTGATGAGCTCGCCCGAACCCTGGTAACGGAAGACTGCAAAGCCCTGACGATTTCGATGACGGAGTTGGCCCAAGGTAATCTCACCGCCCAACTTGCCATCCGTTCGACCGCCCTGAATCCCGACGCCTATCCAGAGGCCCGCGACTTCGTGAACGTCCTCAACTCTGTTGTGGTCAGCCTCCAGGAAGCGGCCGTTGAGTTTAATGCCGTGACGGAGACTCCCTGTCATCGGTTCTGTTACGTGGGCGCCGACTCGTTCCTGGAAGGACGCGCCTGCGGCGAAGCGATGGGCGAAGCCTTGAACCGCGTCGGGAAGGTGGCGATCGTCAGCACCCTTCGAAGCGCATCCGGACCCGGACTGCGGCGCAAAGGCTTTATCAGCGTCATCCACGAGCGTTTTCCGGGCATTGAGATCGTAACGACAATCGACGCCACGGAGAACCCCGAGATTGCCTACCCGGCGACCAAGGAACTGCTGCAGCAATATCCGAATCTGCAGGGACTTTATGTGACCGCCGGCGCCACTCCTCACGCCGTCGCACGCGCCGTAGTCGACTGCGGACGTCAGGGTCAGACCAAAATCGTCGCCCACGATCTGGTAGACGAGACGATGCGCGACATTCAACAAGGAATGATTACTGCGACTCTGGGACAGGACCCCTTCGCCCAGGGTCATGAATCGGTGATACACCTTTACAATTATCTGGCTGCCGGGTGGCGGCCTGCTGCCCCGCGCCTGCTTACGAATCTTGATGTTGTAACCCGCCAGAATTACGAACAGTTCTGGCATCCGGACAAAGGGACACTGGAAACGGCAGCAGTTGCGGCGCGACGCAGCAACCCTCTTCCAGCCGCCGTGCACCGACCAATCCGTCTCGCCATTCTCGGAAGAGAGGACTCCAAATTCTGGGATGCAGTGCGTGACGGCGTGATGGCGGCAGCCGAGAAACTCCGTCCGCTGGGAGTGACCGTGGACTGGATGGTCCCGCCCGAGAACAAGGAGACCGGCACCATCAGCGTTGAGGTCTACGGACCACTCCTGGAATCTGTCGTTTCCCAAAGGTACGACGGCCTGGCCACCGGAGTCTACGACAAGGAGTATATCCCCTATATTAATCGTGCGGTCGCAAGCGGAGTCCCGGTCGTCACCTTCAATAGTGAACCGACCAGTCTGCGGGGTCTGGTCTTTGCGATCGCCGACCAGGCCCACAGACTGATGGGTATGAGCCAGGCCCTGGCGCTGACGATCAACGGGGTGAACCAATCGACACTCCAGATCAACTCAGCCATGAACCAGGTGTCACGGGGAACCCTGGCCCAAAACGAGCAGGTCAGCCAGACGCACGAGGCTCTGGGGTCCCTCCTCAGAAACATCGACGAGGTCAGCACCGAGGCAACGAAGGGGACGGCAGCGGCTGAGAACGCCGCCAAGGCGGCCCATGCCGGAACAGAAGCGGTCGAAAAGACGCTGGCCAGCATGCAGGCTATCAAGAAAGCGGTCACGGAGACTGCACAGACAGTTCAAGGCCTCGGTGAGCACTCGAAGAAGATCGATATCATCATCAAGCTGATCGGCGGGATTGCCTACCAGATCAAGCTCCTCGGGATCAACGCGGCAATCGAAGCAGCTCACGCCGGTCAATACGGGGCCGGTTTCCTGGTCGTCGCGGGCGAGATCCGCTCGCTTGCTGAACGGACTGCCCAGGCAACGCGCGAAATCACGTACCTCGTAGACAGCGTCCAGTCTCAGATCAGAGAGGTCCAAAAGGTGATGGGTTCCGGCTTGGACAAGGTCTCCCAGGGCGCCAGCCTCGCCGAGCAGGCTGGCAAAGTCCTTGATGAGATTCGCGAGGCGGTTGAGGCAAACCACAGCCGGCTTAAGGCGATCACGAGCGCAATGACCGAGATGCAGTCGTTTTCACACCAGGTCGGCGGTGTCATGGAAAGCGTGGCCGCTATCAGCGAGGAGAACGCAGCTGCGGTCCAGCAGGTTACCGCCTCCACCCGGGAGATGAGCTCGCAGCTGGCCGAAGTCACCGAGACTGCGGCCGCACTGGCCCGGATGGCCGAGTCCGAGCAGGAGTTGCTGGCGAAGTTCAACCTCTCATCGACTTAGCGCTGCAGCGCAGGGTGATGGCCGGAGGCAAAGGACCTCAAGGACCCCGAAGACCTCAAGGACCAACGACGAGAGGCCTGCCGCTCCGTCCCTTAGTCCTTGAGGTCCTTGGGGTCCCTGGGGTCCTTTCCTCCGGCCATCACCCTTCTGGGCACCAGCCGTTAACCCATCAACCCATCGCTATCGCCGCTGCCAGCGGTCTCCCCACTTGAGCTTCTGATGCAGGACCTCAAAGAAATTCCGCTCGGTCGGCTGGATGAGGTCGACCCGGTAATCGGACTCCGTGCAGATGACCTCCGCTCCGACTTCGAGCGACACACCAACCTGCCCATCGATTGTCAGCGTCACATCCTCACCCGAATGCAGAACAATACCCACTTTCCCCCTGGCGGGAATAACCAATGGACGGTGCGTGAGGGTGTGAGGACAGATCGGAGTCAGCGTAATCGCATCCAACGCCGGATAAACGATGGGGCCGCCCGCCGAAAGGGAATAAGCAGTCGAGCCGGTAGGGGTCGATACGATCATGCCGTCCGCAAGAAAAGAGGAGGTGAAATCGCCGTTGATCCAGACGTGCAGCGAGATCATCCGGCCAAGGGCGCCCTTGTTGACGACCACGTCGTTGAGCGCGTGGAAGGTAACCGGCTCCCGGGTGCCATTCTGACGGACGTCCGCCTTCAGCATACTTCGGCTGTCCAGGCGATGGCGGCCGGCCAGTATTGTCTCCAGGGCGGGATACAACTCGTCGAGCGTCACTCCGGTCAAAAACCCCAAGGTCCCCAGGTTGACACCGAGGATGGGGGCTCGGCGACTGTCACCCAGGCGGGCGACGGACAGCAGCGTGCCGTCTCCCCCAAAAACCACGATGAAATCGGCGACACCTGGTATCTCGCGCGCCGGGCAAATCGTAACCCCCTGCAACTCAAAATCAGCCGCAAGCCGTTCGTCGGCGGTCACTTCGCAGTCCCGGCTCGTCAGCCAATCTACGATCTCGTAAAGCTGCCGGGCGAAATCCAAACGGTCCGGCTTAACGAAAATGCCGATCTTCACCGTCTGACCTCTGTTGATTGTCGATTGTTGATTGTTAGAGTTGATTGATTGACGGTTGTTGACTCGGGATTGACCCCCGCTGTTCAATCAACAATCATCAATCATCACTCAACAATCTCCTTGAGTTGCGCCTTAGCGTAGTTTTCCTGGCACTCCTTGGAACAAAAGTAGAGGCTGCCTTCCGACCTCCGCATTTCCAATGCGAGTTCCGGAGCGAGGTACATGCCGCACTGCGGGTCTTTCACCATGCGCTTCGAAGATGCTGCCCCGAATCCGCGCTGCTCGCGGGTTCGCACCGTCCTCCGGCCCGTGCCGAAGGCCTTTACCAAAGCCCAACGAACCACCGTCAGAAGGAGCAGAATGACAAAAAGACGCCAGATCATGGCTTCGCTCCCATTGCGGGCTTCTCTGCCGGTTTTGTCGCTCCGGCGCTCAGGTGCGCCTTGGCCGCCGTAATCTGCTTCTCGATCTCGGCTTTGTGCTGATACTCGGGATGAAGCGTCAGGAGCTTCTCCCAAACCGCGATGGCGTCCTGAAATTTCGTCAACGAGAAATAGGCAAAGCCGAGATTCTGCAGGGTCTGAGGATGCTTAGGATCAGCCGCCAGTGATTTCTGGTACAGCTCGATCGCCTTTTGGGGATTGTTGGTATAGAGATATGAAGTGCCGAGGTCCGTGTTCACGTTCGGGTTGTTCGGATCGAGGCGTACCGCCTCCTCGTACCACTTGATAGCGGCGTCAAAGCGCTGCATGTCGTAGTAAGAGTTCGCGAGCGCCACCCGGGCCTCCTTGTCATTCGGATTCGCCTCCGCCCGCTGCTGAAGGTCCTGAAGCCGCTGCATGTCCTCCATGGAGGGATGATTCTCGGGCAGTTGGCCGGCATCCTGCGTCACGGCCGGACTCGCCCCGACGGGAGCAGGCTCCTTCTTTATGAGATCGGAGGTGAAGAACCCCAGGACGAACCCGATGGCGATCCCCACCAGACCGAACACGATCTGTCTGTTTTTCATAGAAGGATTTATGTTAGCACACTGGGAGGAGGGGCGAAGGGGCGAAGGGGCGGAGGGGAGGAGGGGCAAAGGGGTGAAGGGGCAAAGGGGCAAAGGGGCAAAGGGGTAAAGGGGCA
>RPQK01000228.1 GCA_003819755.1 Acidobacteriota bacterium
CCTGAATGGGAAGCCTTTCAAGCTACTGGGAGCAAACCGGCACGACGATCACCCGGATTGGGGCTCCGCCTTGCCGCCGCATATTATCCGAGGGGATGTCGAGATCCTTGTCCGAATGGGCGCCAATGCGGTCAGGACGCACTACCCGACCGACGAAATGTTCATGGATTACTGCGACGAAAATGGACTCGCTTTCATGGCAGAAGTCCCTGCCTGGCAGTACTCCTCGCAACAAATGGCAAACCCGCGCGTCCAGGGGAAGATAAAGACGCAGTTTCGGGAGATGGTCGAGAGAGACATGAACCACCCGTGCGTGTTGAGCTGGAGCCTGGGAAATGAATGGCCCGAATTCGAGAAGTCCTACCCGGTCATCAAGGCGCTGCTGGAATACGCAAGGCAAGTGGACAGTTCGCACTTTCTCACCTTCGTAACAGGAGGCGCGAAGATCGGTGAGGCGTCCGGCCTGATCGACATCATCTCGACCAACTGGGCTCAGTACCAGTGGTACGATCCCTTCACCTGCCTTGACCCCGAAGAGGCGAAGAAGAGCATAGCGGCACTGAACAAGATCCATGAAGCTTTTCCCGAAAAACCGGTCATCTTGACCGAGTTTGGCGGAGCGGAATCGCAGGCAGGCTGGCACAACTGGGGCAACGTGAAGTGGAGCGAGGAATACCAGGGCCGGAACGTCGCTGACTCAGGCAAGTACGGGTTACTTCAGGACTGGATCTCGGGAGGTTGCGTCTGGCAGTTCTGCGACACCCGCAGTACACCCTCACGATTTCTTTCAGGTCGGCTCCACGGCTGGAATGCCAAGGGAGTGGTGGATTCCTATCGGGCGCCGAAAATGGCTTTCTACGAGCTGCAAAGGCTCTTTCATGACTACCAGGGCAGAGGCACGCAGGTCCTGCAAAGCAGGAGCGAGGCGCCGGCAGAGCAGGATAAAGCGGCGGGCCACTGACCCGTCTGGGAAGCGGGGCCCCCTGGGAGCGCGAGCGTCTCGCCGGCGCTCCCAGGGCATAAGCGCTCCCAGGGGTGCTGCGTATCCCCACTGCCGGGCGCAATGTAGGTTAGAATGGAACGGTGTTTCGTCGTATCGCGACAGCATCATTAACCCTAATCGCAGTAATCCCTCTCATGATTTCATTCGATACACAACCCCCCAAAAACGGGGCAATGGCGAAGGACTGCCGCAATTTTCCTCTTGTTTGGCGCCAGATGCCGGGGAACACCTCCCCGTCATCAGCCGTCACAATCGTGACGCTGAATACCGCACGAGAGACGGACTTGGCGCGCATCCTCAGAGACCTTTCGCGCCTTGAGCGCTCGAACCGGCCCGACATCCTGCTGCTCCAGGAAGTACAGACGCCGCCGACCGGGAACGGGGCGAATGCGGCTGAGCAATTGGCCGCGCGGCTGGGGTTCAATTACCTTTACCAGCCGGCTAATCTGTGGAAGGACGGGTCGATAGAGGGCTTGGCTATCATCAGCCGGTACCCGCTCGCCGATCCCGCCGTGATTCGGCTGCCGGCGCAGGATCTGGTGTTCAATAACCGCTGCAGAATAGCTCTTTCAGCAACGGCAGTCACTCCACTCGGCCGGATTCGGGTTTTCAATGTCCACCTGGATACCAGGATCGGTATACAGGAGCGACTCGCTCAACTTTCCCCCGTTGTCGTCCATGCCCGGGCGGTTTCCGGACCCTGTGTGGTCGCCGGAGATTTCAACACGTCAAACCTCAAGTGGTTAGGACGGGTCTTCCCCATCCCTTTCGCGGACCAGGAAATCCGGGTTCGCCGGCACTTTCAGGACACCGGTTTTCGAACCCCGTTCGTTAACCAGAAGGCCACGTTCGATTTCCTGGGACTGCGTCTCGACTCCATCTACGTGAAGGGCCTCGGCTGGGCGGCGTCGGGGATCGAAGAGATCGATTTCTCGGACCACAGCGCGCTTTGGATCACTCTTCGGAAGGAAGAGAACCAGCTGAGCAGTCCTGGTTCGAGCTCATAAAACCCATTTCTTAGCATTACTGTCGGGGCAAGGCTGAAATCGGAGACCCAGATGAGACCTGTCCGCCAGCCGGATCGAGGCGAACTGATCCCTCTCCCGCATCTCCGGGAGATGGCCGACCGCGCTTTCTCCCGGGCGGCGGGCGCGCCGTTGATCGGCGGTAATCAGGCGCGGCTGTTGAAGGATGCCCGCGAGAATTACCCGGCTTGGCTCGAGTCTATTCAACAGGCGAAACACTACATCCACTTCGAAAGCTACATCATTCACAATGACGAGCTCGGCCAGCAGTTCGCCCAGGCGTTGGTCGCCAAGGCCCGGGAAGGAGTCAAGGTACGGCTTATCTATGATTGGCTGGGAGCACTCGGAAACACGCCCCGGCGGTTCTGGAAAAATCTGCAAGCGGGCGGGGTGGAGGTCCGCTGTTTCAACCCGCCCCGATTTGAGAGCCCGCTTGGTTGGCTCTCACGCGACCATCGAAAGATGCTGGCGGTCGACGGCGAAACGGCTTTCATCACGGGATTGTGTGTGGGGCGCATGTGGATGGGCGACCCGGCACGAAACATCGACCCGTGGCGCGATACCGGGGTGGAGATCCGAGGGCCGGCGGTGACGGAAATCGAGCGTGCTTTCGCAGAAATGTGGGCCATGCTCCCCGGCGACCCGATCCGGCAACCCGAAGGCCTGACCGCGCCCGGGCGGGTTGGTGAGACGAATGTTCGCATCGTGGCCACCGAGCCGGTGACTGGCGGCATGCTTCGATTGGATCAGCTGGTGGCCTCGCTGGCGCGCACCCGGTTGTGGTTGACTGATGCCTATTATGCCGGCACGGCTTTATACTTGCAGGCCTTGCGAGCGGCGGCGAAGGACCACGTGGACGTGAGGCTCCTGGTGCCGAACGGGACCGATATCCCCCTGCTGCGGCCTTTGTCGCGGTCCGGCTATCGTCCGCTCCTCGAAGCCGGAGTCCGCATTTTCGAGTGGAACGGGACGATGCTGCACGCCAAAACGGCTGTCGCGGACGGTCGTTGGGCGCGCGTCGGCTCGACCAACCTCAATATTGCCAGCTGGCTAGGCAACTGCGAATTGGACGCGGTCATCGAAGACTCCTCGTTCGCGGTCCAGATGGAACAGATGTACCTGGAAGACCTGACCAATGCGACCGAAGTCGTCTTGAACGAAAGGCGCAAGGTACGCGCTCCGGGAGAACCGCGCCACCCGCATCCCGCGCGAATCCGGGGAGGAGGGAGCGGGGGCCGGGCCGCAGCCGGGGCACTGCGGGTCAGCAACGCCATCGCCGCCGCTTTCACAGACCGCCGCGTCCTCGGCCCGGTCGAAGCGCGGCTCACCACGGTTTCCGGCCTCCTCCTCTGCGCTCTGGCCATCCTGTTTGCGATTTTCCCGAGTGTGCTGGTCTACCCGGTGGTGGTGATTTGCGGCTGGGCCGGCCTCGCCCTCCTTTACCGGGGTTACCGCCTCTGGCGCGCCCGTAACAGGATCGGGATGCAAGGTGTTATCCAGACACAAAAGGACCTCAAGGACCTCAAAGACCTCAAGGACAAGCGAGATCAACGTCCTTGAGGTCTTTGAGGTCCTTGAGGTCCTTGAGGTCCTTGTGGTCTTTTCTGTCTTTCAGGAAATACTTGCACTTGCCCCTGCTGGGTGTAGACTTGGAGCCACGAGGGTCGAGCGATGGCGGCTGTCAGCCTCAAGATCGACGGCAAGACCGTCGAGACAGCACCCGGCCGCTCGGTCATGCAGGCGGCCAGAGATGCGGGTATCGGCATCCCTGCGCTCTGCGATCATCCCGCCTTGCCGCCCGAGGGTGCCTGCCGCATCTGCCTCGTGGAAATTGAAGGGCAGCGTGCACCCCAACCGGCTTGCACTTTCCAGGTGTCGGCGGGGCTGGTCGTCCAAACGCGCTCGCCCCACGTCGTCGCCGCTCGCAAGCTGGTCCTCGAGCTGCTCCTTTCCGATCACCCGCTCGACTGCCTGACCTGCGAATCGACTGGCAGTTGTCTCCTCCAGGATCTGGCTTACGAATACGACGTCAAAGGCGATCGGTGGCGCGGGCGTCATCACGATTACCCCGTCGATTCCAGCAATCCCTTTATCCAGGTAGATCGTAACAAGTGCATTGTGTGCAGGCGTTGTGTGCGCGCCTGCAACTCGATCAACGGCGTGGAAGCTATCAGCATATTCCATCGGGGTTTCAACGCTTCCATCGGCTTTGGTGCGGACGGTCCCATGCAGGACAGTCCGTGCGAGTTCTGCGGCTCTTGCGTGGCCGTCTGCCCGACCGGTGCCCTGCGGCCGAAGCTGGCTATCGGGAAGGGACGGCCGTGGCAGGTCAAAAAGGTGGATACGATTTGCTCATACTGCGGAGTAGGCTGCAAGCTGACCTTGCATGTCAGGGACAACCGGATCATTGGTGCGGACGGAGCCTGGGACGGCCCCGTCAACCGCGGCTGGACGTGCGTCAAGGGACGGTTTGGACATGACTACGTCAGGCATCCGGATCGGTTGACCAAGCCGCGCGTCCGGCACTACTTGCTCCACGGCGGGAAGAAGCGGCGCGACGGAACGGGCTGGGATTGGGTCGAGACGGACTGGGACACCGCGCTGGAAGTGGCGGCCAGGGGGCTCTGCCAAATCCGGGGTAAATACGGTGCTGACAGCATCGGCGTCCTTTGTTCGGCCAAATGCCTGAACGAGGAGAATTACCTGATGAACAAACTGGCTCGCCAGGTCATCGGGACGAATAACATCGACCATTGTGCCCGGCTTTGACATTCCAGCACGGTGGCCGGTCTGGCCGCCTCGTTCGGTTCGGGCGCCATGACGAACTCCATCGAGGATATTGCCACGCACGCCGCCGTTTACCTGGTGATCGGGTCGAATACCACCGAGCAGCATCCGGTCATAGGGTTTCGCATTCGCCAGGCGGTCAAGCAGCGCGGCGCCAAGCTCGTTGTCGCCGATCCACGCCGCATCGATCTGGTCGATTTCGCGACGCTGCATCTCCGCCACCGGTCCGGCACGGATATCCCGCTGCTCAACGGGTTGATGCACCTGATTCTGAGAGCAGGACTTGAAGACCGGCCGTTCATCGCCGAACGGACGGAAGGCTTTGAATCGTTCCGAGCCGTAATTGAGCAATACCCGCCCGAAAGGACATCCGGGATCACCGGCGTTCCGGCCGACCAGCTTCAGGCCGCTGCCATGCTGCTCGGGACTAACAAGCCGGGCGCGGTGATATGGGCGATGGGAATCACGCAGCACATCACGGGCGTCCGCAACGTCATGTCACTCGCTAATCTGCAGATGCTCCTCGGGAACATCGGCATACCGGGCGGCGGTGTCAATCCGCTGCGCGGCCAGAACAACGTCCAGGGCGCGTGCGACATGGGCGGCTTGCCCGATGTCTACCCCGGCTACCAGAAGGTCACCGTGGAAGAGAGCCGCAGGAAGTATGAAGAGGCATGGGGGGCGGCGCTCCCGACAGGCGCGGGGCGAACGGTCACCGAACTGATCCCCGACGTTCTCGAGGACAAGACCCGGGCGCTCTACATCCTGGGCGAAGACCCCGTGATGTCTGAACCTGACACGAATCATGTGCGCAAGTGCCTCGACAAGGTCGACTTCCTGGTCTTGCAGGAAATCTTCCCGTCCGAGACAGCCCCTTACGCCGACGTACTCCTCCCGGGGGCCTCGTTCGCGGAGAAGAGTGGAAGCTTCACCAACACCGAGCGTCGGGTGCAGATGGTGCAGCAAGCCTTGGACCCGCCTGGCGAGGCCCGGCCCGACTGGCTGATCATCAGCGCGTTGGCCAGACGGATCCTGGCCGAAGGTCGGCAACCGTCCAGGGAAGGAAAACATGCCGGCTGGGACTATCATTCGACCGCTGAAATCATGAACGAGATTGCTGCTTTGACCCCTTCCTACGCGGGAATCAGTCACGATCGCCTGAAAAGCGGAGACTCCCCTCAATGGCCCGTTAAGGATCCCGGCCATCCGGGCACGCCGATCCTTCATGTCGGAAGATTCACGCGAGGACTGGGCAGGTTCACTCCTTTAGATCACATCCCGGCGGCCGAATTGCCCGACGACGAGTTCCCGATGGTGCTGAGCACGGGGCGCGTCCTTTACCATTGGCACGGCGGCGGGATTTCGCGTCGGGCGAAGGGGCTGTTGGAAGCGTACCCCAAAGCACTCATCGAGATCAGCCCTGACGCGGCCGCACGCCTCCAGCTGGGTAATCACGAACGGGTTCGAGTTTTGTCCCGGCGCGGGAGTATCGAAGCCGAAGCCTGGGTAACCGACCGGGTCCCGCCCGGAATGGTTTACGCGAATTTTCATTTTCCTGAAGCTTCGGCCAATGAGCTGACCATCGCGGCCCTTGATCCGGTCTGCAAGATTCCGGAGTACAAGGTCTGCGCGGTGAGAGTGGAAAAAGCTGACAAGGATGTCAGCGGCGGTTAAATCGTGTTGATCCCGTTAATCCTGTCAAAGACCTTTTTTCGACAGGATTAACAGGATCAACAGGATTGGCGAGATGCGACATGGGTGTCAAACTTCAGACCTTAACCGACCCGAAGAAGCGGGCAATGCTGCTGAGCGCGCTCTACATTGCCCAGGAGCAATTCGGTTGGCTCAGCCCGGAGGCGCTTGAGCGTGTGGCCGGGCGGCTGGGCCTTTCCATCGGGCAGGTGAGGTCGACCGCCAGCTTTTACACGATGTTCCGGCTCGAGCCAAAAGGCCGGTACCACGTCCAGGTGTGTGAGGGCCTCTCCTGCTATCTGGCCGGCGGCGCGGAACCCATAGTTGATCATCTGGTACGCCGGCTCGGAATCCGGCCGGGGGAAACGACAAAGGACGGCACATTCTCACTGGAAATTGTCCAGTGCCTGGCGGCTTGCGATCTTTCCCCTGGCATGAAAATCAATGACGAGTTATACGGGTGTCTGAAACTTGAAACCATCGATGCCCTGCTTGATGACCTGACTCAAAGAGCCGTGGAGCGTTGACCGTGAAGTCCGATTCGCTCTCGACAACCTCATCATTTGAACCGGTCCTGACCCGGAATATTCACCGGCCCGGTTCGGAAAAGATTGAAACCTACCTGGGAAACGGAGGCTACAGAGCGGCCAGGCGCGCCCTGGAGCGCACCCCGGCGGAAATCATCCAACTGATCAAGGATTCCGGGTTGCGAGGGCGGGGCGGCGCGGGTTTCCCGGCAGGTGTCAAGTGGGAGTTCATGCCGCGCGACGCTTCACAAAAATACCTGGCGGTAAACACCGACGAGGGGGAGCCCGGGACTTTCAAAGACCGCGAAATCGTTGAACGAGATCCTCACCAGGTCATTGAAGGAGCGCTGATCGCCGCCTACGCGGTCGGTGCCGGTCGGGCCTTTGTCTATATCAGGGGAGAATTCTTCCTGGGGGTCAAACGCTGGACGAAAGCCATTGCAGACGCTTACGAGCACGGGTTCCTGGGAAAAAATATCCTCAAGTCGGGTTTTGACCTCGAGATGTCCGTCCATCGAGGAGCAGGGGCGTACATTTGCGGCGAAGAGACCGCGATGCTCGAGTCGCTGGAGGGCAAGCCCGGTAATCCGCGCCTCAAACCGCCGTATCCGGCCCAGGCGGGACTCTTCGGGCTCCCGACGCTGGTTCACAACATAGAAACGCTGGCTTGCATACCGCATATCATCGAACGCGGCCCGGACTGGTTCGCCGGAATCGGCACAGCGCAAAGCAAGGGTCCGAAGATTTTCTCAGTCAGCGGACACGTTAACCGGCCAGGCAACTACGAGCTCCCGCTGGGTGTCACGCTACGCGAGATCATCTACACGCACGCCGGCGGAGTCCGGGACGGCCGAAGATTGAAGGCCGTGATACCGGGTGGAGCCTCCACCCCGATTATGACAGCAATGCAGATCGACGTTCCGATGGCCTTTGAGACACTCCGAGCGGCCGGAAGCGAACTGGGTACCGGGGCGGTGATTGTCATGGACGAGACGACCTGCATGGTTGAGGTCGCCCGTCGGCTTACCCGGTTCTTCAGCCATGAATCGTGCGGCCGGTGTGTGCCCTGCCGAATCGGGTCTGTCCGGCTCTATGAAGCGCTTGAGCGTGTCGAGCGGGGTCAGGGCGAGATCCCGGACATCGATCGAATCCTCGAGTTGGCACACGGAATTGGCGGCATCACCTTTTGTCCAATGGGTACCGCGCTCGTGAATCCTGCCCGCTCGGCTATCAAGTGCTTTCGCAACGAGTTTGAAGATCACGTGCGAAAAGGGCACTGCGTTGTCTCGCGTCGTGCGTTCAGGGGAGGGCCGGATGGCAAAGATTCTCATCGTCGATGACGATTCGGATTTCGTCAACGCGACTCGGATGGTCCTCGAAAAGCGAGGCCACTCGATCAGCAGCGCGCGGAACGGGACGGAGGGCCTGGAACGGATCCGGCGCGATTCGCCCGACCTCGTGATCCTCGACGTCATGATGGACTCTGTATTGGAAGGTCTGTCCGTGAGCCGGAAGCTGCATGACGAACCAGCATGGTGCGGGATCCCGATTATCATGGTGACCTCCATTGCAAATACCGACTACGCCGAGCTGTTCACAACGGACGAGACAGTCCACATCGGCAGTTTCTTGAGCAAGCCTGTTGGCCCGTCAGATTTGATCAGGGAGGTGGGGAGATTGGTGGGAGCTAAGGACCGGCATGCTTAATTAGGGTCCCGAAGGAAAACGCGATGGAAACCATCCGGCGGTTCTTCGAGAAGATTAACGCGGCGCCTTTTCAGGTGGCGCTCGTCATCTCTTTTACCCTCATCGCGGCGATTACGATCAGCCTCGGCGCTCTCGTCACATCGGCGACAGTCAAGCAGTACCTCGCTGAAATCCTCAATATGCGCGTGACTCGAGACGCGCATTTGGCCTCAACCTTCTATGAGATGAAACTCGGCGAGGTCTGGGGAACCAGCCAGGAGTTGGCTGACAACCCGGCCGTAATCGAGAATCTGGCCGCCGCACGAGCCGGAGACCCACCGGCGGTCCAAGCCGTCAACAGCCAGATTGCCCTGGCTGGCAGTCGGGCGTTTCGCGGCAATCGCTGCCTCGCCATCCTTGACGACGCCGGACGACTCCTGGCTGGTCAAATCGTCTCGTCCACGGGGACTTCGTCTACCGCGATTCCGGGAGCCAAGTGGACTGATCTGCCGATCATCCGAAGCGCCATGAGCGAGGCGCGCAGCTTAGGTTCGACGGAGATCATCCCGATCCAGTACCTCGCTGGGACGGATTTAGCGGCTCAACTCCATGTTGACGTATTCCAAACGCCGAAAGCCGCCCGTGAGCTCTTCGACCGGCGAGAGGGAACCGCCGGGCTTGCACTCGTGGGAGTGACGCCGGTAATGAGTCGCGACGGCCTGGTCCAAGGCGCAGCTCTCTGTTTCCACCTTTTCAACAACGATTTCTCCCTCGTCGACCAGATCAAGGAGGCGGCCATGGTGGATACCTCCACTATCTTCCTCGGAGATCTGCGGGTTTCGACTAACGTCAGGTCCGCCGAGGGCCGGCGTGCCGTGGGAACCCGCCTCGCCGAAGAAGTCGCCGAGGTGCTGTTGAATCAAGGTCGCGAGTATGTGGGACCGGCCTTTGTCGTGAACGAGAACTACATCACGCGTTACGAGCCGTTGCGGGACCATACGGGACCGGTCATTGGGGGACTTTACGTGGGGACCCGCCAGTCGGCTTCCCTCCGCCCGCTCCATGTGGGAACCGGGGGGGTTGCCCGGGAGGCCCCTTTAACATCCCGCCTACCCTTTGTTCCGCCAACGGGGGC
>RPQK01000229.1 GCA_003819755.1 Acidobacteriota bacterium
GAACACGAACAAAAGCGTATTTGTTCGTGTTCGTTCGTGTTGGTTCGTGGATAAACCAGTGCTATCCGTGTTATCCGCAGGCCTGGCCAGTTGCCGCGATACTACCCACCCGACATCGACCGCAGGAAGTCGGAGTTCGTCTTGGTCTTGCTCAGCTTCTCAAGGAGCAATTCCATCGATTCCGTGACGGACAGCGGGTTCAGGACCTTGCGCAGGACCCAGATCCGGTTTAGCTCGTCCCTCGGGAGCAGCAGTTCTTCTTTACGGGTACCCGAGCGGTTGATGTCGATCGACGGGAAGACTCGCTTGTCGACGAGCCGGCGATCCAGGACGAGCTCCAAGTTGCCGGTCCCCTTAAATTCCTCGAAAATCACGTCGTCCATGCGGCTGCCGGTATCGATCAGAGCGGTCGCGGCAATGGTCAGGCTTCCGCCTTCCTCGATGTTGCGCGCCGCACCGAAAAACCTCTTGGGCCGCTGCAAGGCATTGGAATCGACGCCGCCCGACAGCACTTTCCCGGAGGGCGGAACAACCGTGTTGTAGGCCCGTGCCAGACGCGTGATGGAATCGAGCAGGATGACTACGTCCTTCTTGTGCTCGACCAGCCGCTTGGCCTTTTCCAGGACCATCTCTGCGACCTGGACGTGACGCGCGGCCGGCTCATCGAAGGTCGAGCTGATGACCTCGCCATGAACAGTCCGCTGCATGTCCGTGACCTCTTCGGGCCGTTCATCAATTAGAAGTACGATCAGGACGATCTCGGGATGATTCGCGGTGATGGAATTGGCGATGCTCTGCAGGATCATGGTCTTACCGGCCCGAGGCGGGGAAACGATGAGGCCTCTCTGGCCCTTGCCGATCGGTGTCAGCAGATCCATGACGCGGCCGGTCAAACCATCCTGCGATGTCTCGAGTGTGATGCGTTCGTCCGGGTAAATGGGAGTGAGGTTTTCGAAGAAGGTTCTTTCGCGGGCGACATCCGGGTGTTCGAAGTTGATCGCCTCGACCTTGATAAGGGCGAAATAGCGCTCGCCGTCCTTGGGCGGCCTCACCTGACCTGAAACGGTATCGCCGGTGTGCAGGTCGAATTTGCGGATCTGAGAAGGAGAGACGTAGATGTCGTCCGGACCAGGCAGGTAGTTGTACTCGGGAGCTCTCAAAAAACCAAACCCGTCGGGCAGGGTCTCGAGAACACCTTCCGAGAAGATCAACCCGCTTCTCTCAGTCTGCGCCTTCAGGATCTGGAAAATGAGTTCCTGCTTGCGCATGCCTGTGGCACCCGGAATGTCCAGCTCCTTGGCGATCTGGTTGAGCGCCTGGATGTTTAATTCCTTGAGCTCCTGGATGTTGAGCGGCTCCCCGTTTTCCTTGATCGGAGGGGTGCTTGCTTCAGCCATACACTATTTTCCTCTCAGTAACGATTGATAATTGATGATTGAATTGACGCCTGAAGACTGACGATTGACGATTTAAAGGGCAACCGACGATTGACGATTTATGAAAGACCAACAGTTGTTACAGTACCGTAAGCGTGAGCCGATCAGACAAGGCCATCGGGCCAGCTTGCGTCAAGGTGACGGCCGACAACGACGATTGACGATCAACTGCTCGTCAATCGTCAATCGTCAATTGTCAATCGTCAATTCAGTGGACTCCCGGGCGATCCCCGCCCTCCACGCGAGGAGGCCTCTTCTTTTCCAGGAACCCACCAGGGTCCTTTTTCAGAGGCCGCTCGAGTGCTATATCCAGGACCTGATCCATAGTCTCTACCAGGACGATATTGATATCCTCAAGCACTGCTTCAGGGATATCGATCAGATCCTTCTCGTTCTCTTTCGGCAGAATGACGTTCTTAATTCCCGCCCGATGTGCCGCGAGGACCTTCTCTTTCACTCCGCCTATCGGCAGGACCTTTCCGCGAAGAGTGATCTCGCCCGTCATGGCCACATCGCGCCGGACTGGAATCCGGGTCAGCGCCGAGACGATAGTCGTGGCGAGAGTGATACCGGCAGACGGGCCATCCTTCGGAATTGCTCCCTCGGGGATGTGAACGTGCATGTCGATCGACTTATGGAAGTCTCTCAGCAGCCCGAAATCACCACTTCTTGACCGGACAAAAGACAAGGCAGCCTTGGCTGATTCCTGCATCACTTCGCCCAGCTTTCCGGTCAAGAGAATGTCTCCCTTGCCTTCCATCGTCGTGACTTCAGTCAGAAGCACTTCACCGCCGACTTCCGTCCAGGCCAAACCAGTCGCCAGTCCCACCTCGTTGGCTTCAGCCGCGAGCTGGGTCCGGAACTTCACCGGGCCAAGAGCTTCATGGATGTAGTCGCGCCCAATGTTGATCGACTGATGCCTCTGAGTCTTGTCCGCCACCATCTTGCGAACGACCTTGCGACAAACGTTCGCAAGCTCCCTTTCCAGGTTGCGGACCCCTGACTCCCGAGTATAACTACGAATGACCTCGAAAATTGCTTCGTCGGTGAACTTCACTCGTTCTTTTTTGAGCCCCTTCTGGTCGAGTTGCTTCGTGACCAGGTGCCGTTTCGCGATATTCAGCTTTTCGGGCTCGGTGTAGCCGGAGATGTGGATGACCTCCATGCGATCCTGCAACGGGCGCGGAACGGTATGAAGCACATTCGCGGTACAAATGAACAACACTTGAGACAGATCGAATTCGGTATCAAGGTAATGATCGACGAAACTCGTGTTGTGCTCCGGATCGAGGACTTCCATCAGCGCGGCCGACGGATCCCCTCGAAAATCCATGCTCATCTTGTCGACTTCGTCGAGCAGGAACACCGGGTTTTTGGTCCCGGCCTTCTTCATCATCTGGACAATCTGGCCTGGCAGCGCCCCGATGTAGGTTCGCCGGTGCCCACGAATCTCAGCCTCGTCCCTGACACCGCCGAGCGACAGGCGGACGAACTTCCGCCCGGTGGCACGGGCGATAGACCGACCGAGCGACGTCTTACCGACTCCGGGAGGACCCACGAAACAGAGAATTGATCCGGACGTTTTCTGGCGGGCCATCTGCCGAACGGCCAGGAACTCGAGAATCCGCTCCTTGACCTTGTCCAGCCCGTAGTGATCCTCGTTCAGAATGCGCTCCGCCCGCACGATATCCTTGATCTCGCGGGTGCGCTTCTCCCAAGGCATGGCAATCAGCCAGTCAAGGTAAGTGCGCGAGACCGTCGTCTCGGCGCTCATCGGCGGCATCTGTTCCAGGCGGCGTATTTCGTTTACCGCCTTTTCCTTGGCGTCGGGCGGCATCTGCGCCTCTTCGACCTTCTTCTTCAGTTCCTCAATCTCGTCCTTCTCGCCCCGCCCCAGCTCCTTCTGGATGGCCTTGATCTTCTCGTTCAGGTAGTACTCGCGCTGCGCCTTTTCCATCTGCCGGCGGACGCGGCCCTGAATCGATTTGTCCATCTTGACCTTCTCGATTTCGATCTCGATGAACTCACAGATCTTCTCCATCCGTTCGCCCGGGTCGTTGATTTCCAGAAGAGACTGCTTGTCCTCGACGCCGATCGGGAGGTTGGAGGCAATCGTATCTGCCAGCCGGTCGGTATCCGTGCTTCTCGCGGCCTGCACGATGGTCTCGTAATTGATGTTCGGGTTCAGCTTGGCAAACTGCTCGAAGAGCGTATTCAAGCGCTTGGTCAGCAGACTCAACTTGGCCTGAGAGACCTTGATGACCGGCTCCAGCTCGACTTCAGCGTGCAGGCAGCCGTTTTCCTCTTTGACCCGTACGGTTCGAGCCCGGTGCAAGCCTTCCACCAGGACCTTGATGTTTCCATCCGGCAGTTTGAGGCTCTGTACGATTGTCGCCACCGTTCCCACCCCGAAGATGTCCTTGGGGGTCGGATTGTCCTGGGAAGCGTCCATCTGCGTGGCCAAATAGATCCGCTTGTCGCTCTGCAGTGCCTTTTCGAGCGCGAGGACTGAGGAGGGCCGTCCGATCACGAAGGGGACCATCATGTACGGAAAGACGACCACATCCCGGATCGGGACCATGGGGAATACTTGTCGCGTTCTTTGTTCTAAATCGTTCATTTATTTGATACGCCTTCTGAGGTTCCGGGTGGACCGTTCAGGGTTCACCGGTTCACCGGTTCACCGTTCTCCGGTTCAGCGTTTCCAGTTCAGGATTCTCAGGGTCAAAAGGGAAACAATTTACGGCAGCCGAACTCCCTCTAAACCCGAACCGGCAACGGTGCACAGAGAACGGAGAACGGTGGACGGTGAACCGTGAACCGGGAAAACCTGAACCCTAATACCCTCGCTAATAAAGATTCAGGAAAAGCCTCCGGGTTTCAAAATGAATCGCTCAAGTTTGTCCGCGGTTGGGCGCGCGGACAGACGGGAGTCATTTGTCAGAACCACAAGACGGGTGATTAGAGACCTGTCAGGCCGCAGCTAGCCAGCCTTTTCAAGGAGCTTGAAGACGACTTCCTTGTTCTCGACCATCTCGCGCGTGACCACAAACTCCCTTACTTTTTTTGCCGAAGGAAGTTCGTACATCACGTCCAACATCAGATCTTCGGTTATCAGGCGCAGGCCCCGAGCCCCGATCTTCCGTTCCAGCGCCAGGTCGGCGATCGCCTGAAGAGCATCGTCGGTGAATTTTAGCGAGACGTTCTCGAACTCGAACATTTTCTGGTATTGACGGATCAGCGCGTTGTTCGGCTTGGTCAGAATGTCCATCAAGGCCTGGCGATCCAATTCGTGTAGCGTGCAGAGAACCGGGAGCCTCCCGACGAACTCGGGAATCAGGCCATACTTGATCAGATCCTCGGGCAGCACCTGGGTCAGCACGGTGGATTCCTCTTCCTTCTTCCATCGGGAGTCGCTGATCTGCGACCGGAAACCCATGCTGCTTCGCCCAAGGCGCTTGCGGATAATCTTCTCCAGGCCGACGAAGGCGCCCCCGCAGATGAACAGGATGTTTGTCGTATCGATCTGCACGAACTCCTGGTGCGGGTGCTTGCGTCCGCCTTGAGGGGGAACGTTCGCGACCGTTCCTTCCAGAATCTTCAGAAGCGCCTGCTGAACGCCCTCGCCCGAAACGTCGCGGGTAATGGACGGATTCTCATCCTTGCGCGAAATCTTATCGATTTCGTCGATATAGATGATCCCCTGCATACAGCGTTCGCGGTCACCACCGGCGGCCTGCAGGAGTTTGAGGATTATGTTTTCGACATCCTCGCCGACGTACCCCGCCTCGGTCAAGGTGGTGGCATCCACGATCGCGAAAGGAACCGAGAGCATTCGAGCCAGGGTCTGAGCCAGGAGCGTCTTGCCGGTGCCGGTAGGGCCGATCAGCAGAACGTTGCTCTTGCCCAACTCCACATCCTGATGGCGCCGACGTCCAATCTTGATCCGCTTGTAGTGATTGTAGACGGCGACCGCGAGCTTCTTCTTCGGAAGATCCTGACCAATGACGTACTGTTCCAGGAAGCTTTTTACCTCGGCTGGCTTCGGAAGCGCTTCACGTATGGAAGCCGCTTCGGCAGTAATATCATCGGAAATAATTTCGTTGCAGACGTCGACGCACTCGTCGCAAATAAAAACGGTGGGGCCCGCTATCAGTTTCTTGACATCGTTCTGGCTCTTATTACAGAACGAACACCGGAGTACATCATCTCCGTCCTTTTTCACTCTTACCCCCTGAATTCCATCGATCGAGAAGTCCTTGCGAGCGGGCACTTCATGCGTGTTTCTCGATGATGAGGTCGATTATACCATACTGACGCGCCTGCTCGGCGTTCATTATATAATCCCTTTCCACGTCTCTCTCAATCTTCTCCAGCTTCTGGCCGGTGTGTTTGGCCAGAATCTGATTGGTCGTCTCCCGCATCCGCAGGATCTCCCGGGCGTGGATATCAATATCGGTCGCCTGGCCGGATAGCCCGGACATGGCCGGCTGGTGAATCAAGATCCGGCTGTTCGGGAGAGCAAACCGTTTCTCGGGAGAGCCGGCCGACAGAAGCAGGGCCGCCATGCTGGCCGCCTGGCCGAGACAGATGGTCGTGACGTCGTTCTTCACGAATTGCATCGTGTCATAGATCGCCATACCTGCCGTGATCGAGCCACCCGGAGAATTGATATAGAGGGAAATGTCCTTGTCCGGGTCCTCAGCTTCGAGGAACAAGAGCTGAGCGGTCACGAGATTCGCCACGTTGTCGTCGATCGGAGTCCCTACAAAGATAATGTTGTCCTTGAGGAGCCGCGAGTAAATGTCATAAGCGCGCTCGCCGCGGTTGGTCTGCTCCACTACCATCGGAATAAGGGCCATGGTTGTATCCTCTTGTGTTTTCCAATCTCTCAAATCAAGCACGCAAGGTGCAAGTAGCTGGAAGCGCGGCCGTCCCGGCGGCGCTGGGGCGGCGGGGCCTCTCGCCCGCCATTGCTCCAACGTAGTCTGCGCGTGGGTCGGGGACGGGGCGAGACGCCCCTTGCCCCAGCGCCGCCGAGACGGCCGCTCTCCCAGGGCTACGCACTTACATTCGTCTGTTCGTAGACGAAGTCCAAAGCCTTTCGGCGCTGGATCTGCCCGCGCAGGCCTTCCAGTCCGCCCTGCTTCTGGACCAACTGCCGCACCTTTTCCTTCGGCTGCTTGAGCGACTTCGCCATCTGCTCGAGTTCATCCTCAATATCGTCGTCGCTCACTTCAATCTGCTCGGCCTTGGCCACTTCCGTCAGGATCATGGCCACGCGGACGTCCTTTTCGGCTTCCGGGCGGAGTTCGTCGCGTACCTTCTTCCAGTCGAGTTTGACCTTACCGATGTCGACGCCCTGTGAGGCAAGATCATAGGTCAGGTCCCGGAGCCGATCGTCCAGGCGGCTGTCGACTAAAGTTTCGGGGACCTCGAAAGGCGCCGCTTCGGCTAGCTTGGCCACGAGTTTCTTCTTGACTTCGTTTTCCCGGTTCTTCTCCCGGAACTCGGTAACCTCCGACCGGATCTTCTCCTTCAGTGCATCCAGGCTCTCGAGACTGACCTCGCGCGCAAACTCGTCGTTCAATTCGGGGAGTTCCTTCTTCTTGATGTCCGCCACTTCAACTGTGAACCGAACGGTATGGCCGGCCAGTTCTTTTTGCGGATAATCCGGGGGATAGGTCACATCGAACGTCTTCTCCTGGGCGATGTTCATCCCCACGAGCGCCCCTGTAAATGCCTCGTGCGTCCGTTCGCCGCCGACCTCAACGGTTACATTTTCTTCATCAATGGCTTCGTGATCATGGTGGCGAGGGTGCCCCTCCTCCAGGACATGCTCACCGTGCATGTCGATGACGGCAAAATCACCCGCCTGGATCGGCCGGTCCTCGACCGGAGTCAGCCGGGCGTGCTTGTCGCGCAGCTTCTCCAGTTCCGCCTGCACATCTTCATCCGTGATCGTGAGAGCCGCCGCCTGGATCTCCAAACCCTTGTAATTGGGAACGCTGATTTGGGGGCGGGTTTCAAAATGCGCCTCGTAGACCAGCGGCTGCCCCTCTTCGTAGGTCATGCTTTCCAGATGAGGCTCGGTCAGCGGTTCAACGCCCTTCTCTTTGATCGCCTGTTCGTAGGAATCAGGGATCATCTGCTGGATCACGTCTGTCCGGATGTCCTTGTGAAAACGCCGCTTCACCAGTGTGACCGGAGCTTTTCCAGGCCGGAAGCCGGGAATCCGGATCCGTTTTTTGTACTCTTCGGCGATCTCGTCGAACTTCTTCTGGGTGATTTCCGCTGGAACCTCTACCTTCAACTTCTTCTTGACCGTACTCACGTCTACAAGTTCAACCCGGATGTCCATCGCTTTATTCTACCCTCAGGAATCACTTCGGACTAGGGACGGAAGGGAAGGGGCAAAGGGGCAGAGGAAAAACAGGCGCGAGGCCCTCTCGGGTTTTCCCTTCGCCCCTTCGCCCCTTCGCCCCTTTGCCCCTTTGCCCCTTTGCCCCTTTGCCCCTTCCCTTGTGTCCCTAGTCTGGAATCAACCACAGTATGAAAAACGTCAGCAGAATCAACACCGGAATCAGAA
The DNA here is from genome assembly GCA_003819755.1 of Acidobacteriota bacterium. Lineage (GTDB taxonomy): Bacteria > Acidobacteriota > UBA6911 > RPQK01 > RPQK01 > RPQK01. The sequence goes on from RPQK01000229.1 coordinate 8,026, forward strand.
GAAACAGGATCATCAGGGTGTTTATCGTGTAGTAACAGCCTCGGCCTTTCTCGGCTGTAACTTCCTCCGGTGCGCTTTGTTGTCGATCGTCCATGGGCTAGCCGCTCTTGTTGGCCTCTCGGCGTGAAAATATAATGCCCCCCATATGAACAGGCAAGTCTTCTGGGAGACAGTCGTCCGCGAATACGAACAGAGAACCCCGAAATCCCGGGCTCATTTCGAAGACGCGATCAAGTGCCAGGTCCGCGGCGGGAGCCACAATATTCGACTTTTTGAGCCGTATCCCTTTTACGATGTGCAGTGTTGCGGCAGCCGGGTTCTGGACCTGGACGGAAATGAATATATCGACTTCTGGCAAGGGCACTACGCGAACATCCTCGGCCATAACCCTCCCGTGATTCTGGGAGCCCTTCGGACGGAACTGGAAAGGGGGCAAGGCCTTCATACCGGATTCCCGAGTGCCCTCCAACTCGAGCTCGCCAAACTCGTGTGCCGGCTGACCTCGGCCGAGAAGGTCCGATTCAGTACGAGCGGGTCCCTCGTCACTCTGTACGCGGTGATGCTCAGCCGCAGCTTCACGGGAAGAAGTCTCACCCTTAAAATCAGCGGCGGCTGGCATGGAGCCCAGCCGTACCTGCTGAAAGGTGTAACGGCCTACCAGAACGGTTTGCGCCAGGGAGAATCGGCCGGACTTCATCCCTCGTGCCCGGATGAAATCCTCACCACTCGTTTTAATGATGTCGACGATCTTGAAAGAGTGTTCGGGCAAGTCGGTGAGCGCCTCGCCTGCTTCATCCTCGAGCCGTTTATCGGGGAAGGCGGCTTCCTTTTTGTCAGTCCGGACTACCTTCGCCGAGCCCGCGATCTTACCTCACATTACGGCGTGGTCCTGGTTCTCGACGAGATCATCTCCGGCTTCCGATTCCATCCCGGGCCTCTCAGCGCTCTTTATGGGGTGAAACCCGATCTCTGGGCGCTGGGCAAAGTCCTGGGGGGCGGCATGCCGGTCACGGCGCTGGCCGGAAAAAGAGAAATACTGGAGCTCTGCAATCCCAAGGCCGGCGGCCGGCGCGTCCGTTTCGAGGGCGGTACTTTTTCAGCCCACCCCGGAACACTCGTCGCGGGTCTAACGATGCTCCGTCACCTCTCCGACCACGCTTCCGAGATCTACCCGAAGATAAACGCACTGGCGGACAAAGTTCGAAGAGAGGTTCCAGCCATTTTCGGCCGGAAGGGCATCAATGCGGAGTGCACCGGCCACCCGAATGAGGCCGTGTCCGGCAGTTCCATGGCCATGATGCAGTTCCCCAAGCCGGGGCGGAGTATTCGCAGCCCGGAGGATAGCTGGAACAGCGAAGTCTGCGATCCCGAGATGAGGGAAAAAATGGTGCGTGTCGCGCTCGCCGCCCGTGGGTTTCATGCGGTTCATGGCTTCGGCTCCATCTCCGCCGCGCACACTGAGGCCGACGTTGATGCTTTCCTGAACGGGGTGGAAGATGTGGCGAGCCTGATGGCGAGGGCTTAAGTCTTATCCACGAATTACACGAATTACACGGATTGGGTGGTCGCCCAATTCGTGTCATTCGTGTTACAACCGTAACACTTGATCGCGCCGCGCGTGCAAGTTTGGTTCTGCGCGGCTGTAATTAGTAGTGATATTTTAATTTGGTTCAATTTCTTTCAACCGGCTTTTGTCAATGTTCGAGGGTGGCGGCACGCGCGCTCTGAATGTGCTGATCAGAATATCGAATATCGAATATCGAATGTCGAATGTCGAA
>RPQK01000230.1 GCA_003819755.1 Acidobacteriota bacterium
AAACGAACCCCTCGGCGTCGCGACGTACACGACCGACCCTTCCCGAATCCGGTTCGACAGGTCGGCCTCCTGCACAGGAATCGCCTCGATACGGACCTGGCCGAAGGCCTTGCGCACTTCGTCCATGAATCCTGTCGAACCGTCGTCATACAGGATCAATACTTGAGGAGAACTGCCGGGGGACAGTGTGCGTACGTAGGCGAACACCTTCTTGAAAATGACCACCTGAATATCTGCAGGAACGGCTGAGTCCTGAGTGACAGCAGACCCGGATGCGAGGGCCACGGGAACGGACAGCCCTAGTAGCAAGAGCCGCGCGGCCGAGGGTAGCCGTGAGGCGCGAGATTGCAGGACGGATAGTCCGGACGACAGGCAAAAACCGAGGAAGGCAGACTGTCGCGTCTGCACACTCACACACGTGCAACCTTCCATGCGCCTCATTCGGTCCTTCCAAGCCGTAACAGTCGGGGGAAACAGCCACTAATCTGAAGCAAGTTCAAACCGAGAGCAATAGACGGGGCATTAAATTTGCCTTGATAAAATCTTGACACGCAATATAATGAGCCCCAAGCAGTTACGGCGAGGCGGCGATGCTGACGGGGTGGATGGGACGGGGATGTTCTATGAGTTTGGGGGACTGGGGTACCCGCAAAATCAGGTTCCGTTCCTTTGAGGTCGATTTTGGCACCGGCGAGCTGCGCAAAGGGGATCGCCGGGTCAGGCTGCGCGACAAATCGCTGGAAGTCCTTGCCGTGCTTCTCGAACAGCCCGGCAAACTTGTCAGCCGGTCGGAGCTCCGAGTCAGACTCTGGCCCAGTGATGTTTTTGTCGACTTCGAGAACAATATCAATTGTGCGGTCAGCCAGCTCCGGTACGCGCTTGGCGATTCCGCAGTGCGCCCCCGGTATATCGAGACGCTGCCGCGAAAGGGCTACCGGTTCCTGCTCGATCCGGCTGAGATCTCCCTCACGTCTGACAAATCTGCTTCCGGCCTGTTGAAGATACTCGTCCTGCCTTTCCAACAACTCGGCGAGAGCAACTCAGAGGATCACCTTTCTGACGGCGTGACCGAAGAGATGATTGTCCGGCTCGGTGCCTCAGCGGGAGAAAGCCTGAAAGTCATTGCCCGTGCGACGGCGATGACGTACAAGACGACCTGCAAGAGCGTGGCTGCGATCGGCCGTGAACTGGGCGTCAACTACCTTGTGGAGGGCCGTCTATTGCGCACGGAGAACCGTGTGCGGATTAATGCCTCGATCGTAAACGTGCCCGACGGCACGCAGCTCTGGTCGACCAGTCGCGAGGGAAAACTGAGCGAGATCCTGATCCTGCAGAGAGAGCTGGCGGATGCGGTTGCGGGGCGCATACGTTTACTGGTGCCCTCCGATCAGCCCTTTTCTTCCCCATCCCCTCACCTGACAGATCCTGACACCTACGACGCTTATCTGCGGGGGCGCGCCCTGTCTCACCAGTTGACGCGGGACGGGTTGAAAGGGGGGATCTCGTGTTTCAGGGAAGCGCTGCTGAAAGACCCTTCCTACGCGCCGGGCTGGGCCAGCCTGGCCGCTTCTCAAGCCTTGCTCGGCTTGTGGGGATATGCTCCGCAGAAGCAAGTGATGCCGGAGGCGGAACGGGCTGCACGAAAAGCGATCGAATTGAATCCCCAATCGGCCTTGGCCCATAGCGCGCTGGGGACAGTCTACTGGTTCCATTACTGGTACCTGGCCCTGTGCGAGCAAGAGTACGAACACGCGGTGCAGCTGAGTCCCGGCGACTCCGACGTCCGGTGGCCTTTCTTTGTCTTTCTGAGTGCGATCAGAGGAGACCATGAAAGGGCGATCCGTGAGGCGAGGCTGACCGAAGAGCTGGATCCGGCATCGGTGCTGATCTGCGCCAACGTTGGTTGGGTCTACTACTGGGCAAGGAGATACGACGACGCGGTCGCCCAAAGTCGCAAGGCTCTGGAAATGCGTCCTGACTACCTCCAGGCCCACTACCTCCTGGGTGCGAGCCAACTGGCCAACGGCCGTTCCAGAGAAGCCGTCCAGGCCTACGAGAAGGCTTCGTCTTTCCATCAGGACAACTACTCTCTGGCGTCGCTGGCCATGGCGTGGGGCTTTGCCGGAGAAAAGCGTCGAGCGGCTGATCTTTGCGACAGCCTGCGGCAGAAAGCCGAGTCCTCGTATGTGCCCGCTATGTGCTTTGCCGTCGCTTCGGTCGGACTGGGAGACCACGATCGGGTGTTTGAGTGGATGGAGCGGGCGTACGGCGAGAGAGACTCGCAGTTGCTGTTCGTGAGAGCCTCTCCCGCGTACGATTCGTTGCGTTCGGATCCTCGCTTCGGCCGACTCTTGGCCCTGCTCGGGATGCCTCCACACAGCCGGTAGCGCGGCGGTTCAGGTTTCCTACGAGCTCGACTCGAACCCCTTCTGGAATTCCTGGGCGGCAAGGCGTTGGTCGCGGTTCGAGTCCAGGGATCCAAACCAGCCGGTCGCCAACTCATCCGGGTCGACGTGGTTGTCGTCGTTGGTGTCCCAGGTGTCGAAGATGCCCGCATTCACCTCATCTTCAGTCAGATCGCCGCTTTTGTCCTTGTCCCACTTTTTGAGGCTGTTCTTGCCCCCGACGCCGGCAATCTCGTTCTTGTCCACGCGCCCGTTCCCGTCGGTGTCCCATTTTTGCGCCAGGTTGAGCTTGCTGGTCGAGTCTGTGAACTCCGCCTGGTTGAGGGACTTGTCGTTGTCTTTGTCGGCATCTGCGAACCACCGTCCCTGTGAGAAGCCAACGGTGAATTCGCTTTCCATGATGTAGTCGTCACGGTTAACATCCCAGTCAGAGAAACTAATCTGCTGGGATTTTTCGGTGGTCGTCTCGTTTGCTCCGACCCCTGCTTCATGCGTTTCACATCCGATGTAGACCAGTGGGGTCACCAAAAGGATGGACGCCTGCAGCAGGCGGCCAAAATCTCCTCGTCTGACGTTTGACACACTTCTTCTCACTTCAGTCTTTAACCTCCGTAAACTCTTCAGCTGATTGGCCTATTAGCCCCCGGGCCGGAAGCCCTGGTTACCGATACATGCAACTCGTTGGCCCAAAAAGAGTGCTTTCCGCTGTCAATTCTCTACGCTGAAGGATCGGTTGGGGATTCAGTCGTTCGCCTAATTCGTTGAGAAAACGAGTGTCCGATCGGGTCACACGGGTGCAGTGAGGGTGAGAACAACCCCAGGCGAGAAAAGACCTCAAGGACCCCCAAGGACCTCAAGGACAGCAGTCGAGTCGCCTTCTTGGTCCTTGCGGTCTTTGGGGGTCCTTGGGTCTTTTATTGCGGGCGGAACGTGTCCAGAATATCCACGCGCAGCCTGGCCTCCGGAACCAGGCGGTCGTGAAGTTCTCTTACCGCCGTCTCAAAAGTGGCTGCGGGCTCTGGATTCCGGTAGAAGACTCCGGTGTAAAGCTTGATCCCATACTCCTGGGCAAGGGCCATCGCCTTCAGACGGTCTGTCGTATCGTGGGCCAGGTCCTTCAGGCTCTGCATCTTCTGCTTGTGGACCCGGAGTTGTTGTTCCTCCTGACCGTACGTTACGCACGGCGACTGAACGTTGATGAAAGCGAACCCAGGGTAACGGATTCCCTCTTCGATGACGTCGGCCAGCCCGCTCATGTCGGCTGGAGTCCCCTGGGCCACAAACCCAGCCCCATAGCTCAGCACGTAGAGGAGCGGGTTGACCGGTTCTTCGAGACTGCCGTGAAACGACGAGCCGGTCTTGAGCCCGCGTGGGGAGGTTGGTGAAAGCTGGCCCTTGGTCAGGCCATAGATCTGGTTGTCCATCAATATGTAGGTGAGATCGAGGTTCCGGCGAATTGCGTGCGGAACGTGGCCGCCGCCGATCGAAAACCCGTCCCCGTCGCCTCCCGCCACCAGCACCAGCAGATCCGGGTTCGCCAGTTTGATACCCTGCGCGATTGGCAGGGCCCGGCCATGCACGCTGTTGAAACCGTAGGCGGTGGTATATCCGGGAATTCGGCTCGAACAGCCGATACCAGATACGAAAGCAATCTCGTGTGGCGGTCTTCCGATTCTTGCCAGTGCTTTGTAGATAGCTGATACGACGCCGAAATCCCCGCAGCTCGGACACCAGATCGGCTTCAGATCACTCTTGTAATCCTTCGCCTGGTATTCGTGTTCGGCAACTATGCTCATGGAAAATCTCCTCACAAAGGTTTCACCGTTCACCGTTCACCGTTCACGGTTAAGCAGTTCGAACCATCGACTTATCGAACCTTCAAACCGGTGAACGGTGAACGCTGAACGCTGAACGGTGAACGGTGAACGGTGAACCGTTCTATCCCAACATCGGCTCGGGCTCGGGCACGCGACCGCGCTGTAGATCCAGGGTCAGTTGCTGCAGCCGGGACACCACTTCCTCGACGAGGATCGGGTTGGATCCACTCCTCGCAAGCGACTGGACACCGCGCGGAAGGTCAACGTACATGCGCAGCACCCGGTAGAGCTGCCCCTGGTACGACTGCTCGATAATCAGGCCTGCTTTTACTTCCCTGAAGAAATCCCGGTAGATTTCCTCGGAAACAGGGTAAAGAAGCTTCGGAATCAGAAGCTTGACCCGCATTCCGGCTTTGCGCGCCCGCTCGAGCGCTTCCGACGCCACTCCCGCCAAGCTTCCCCAGCTGACCATAGCCAGAGGCGCATGGCTGTCGCCTTCGATGACAAACAAGTCGCGCCGGTGCTTGAGCGGTATGAGCTTTCGAATCCGCTTTTCATTCATCCGGGCGTGCACGTCGCCCTTTGCGGTCGGTGCCCCCTTCTCGTTGTGCTCGATCCCCGATGCCAGGTAATTGCCGCCTTTCATACCGGGATGGCTGATCGGGCTCACCCCGGAATCGGTAACCCGAAACCGGACATAGTTATCGAGCTCAGACCGGGTGGGGAGCCGGCGGTTAACCACATGCACGTTGGCCGTATTAATCGCAGGGACAGTCTCTTTACGCTGGGCGATCTCCTGATCGGACAGGAGGATCACCGGTGTCTGGTACGCCTCGGCGATATTGAAGGCTTCGACCGTCATCCGAAACGTGTCATGTACGCTGATCGGGGCGATTACCGGGCGCACGGCATCGCCGTGGGCGGAAAAAATCGCCTGGAAGAGGTCAGACTGCTCACTTTTCGTCGGTATGCCTGTCGAAGGCCCGCCCCTTTGAACGTTGACGCAAACGAGCGGAAGCTCGGCAATCGTCGCCAGTCCCAGAATCTCAGTTTTCAACGACATGCCGGGCCCGGAAGTCGCGGTCATCGCTTTCTTACCGGCGAACGAAGCGCCGACGGCGGCTCCAATTCCCGCAATTTCGTCTTCCGCCTGCAGGACGGTCCCGCCGTGTTTCCAAAGTTCCTTGGAAAGAAAATGCATGATCTCCGTGGAGGGGGTGATCGGATAGCCGCCGAAGAAGTCGCAACCGGCAAAGATGGCAGCGGCCGCGCACATTTCGTTGCCGTCCAGCAGCAAAATCTTCCCGTTCGCGGCCTTAGGCGCCGCCATTACGACGTCCAAGTCCACGGGATGTGCAGCAGCGAATTCCAAACCGGCCGCGAAAGCCCGTTCGTTGCCGCGCAGCACCTGCTCGCCTTTCTTCCCGAATTTGCGGCGAATACCGGCCAATACGTTTTCCTCGGCCAGTTTGAACCAGCCGGCCAGTAGCCCGAGTACGACCGTGTTTTTGGCCTTATCGGTACCGGCGTGCTGCCTCGCGGTCTCCTGGATAGGAACCGGGATAGCGACCGCCGGTCTGACCTCGGTCAGGGGGAGCTTGTCGGGCTGGACTTTGGTATTCGAATCGTAGATAACCACGGTCCTTCCGTCCACCGGCAACTCGCTGCCGAATCGCATGAAGTCTTCCCAGTTGAGGGCGACCGCCACATCGAGTGTCCCGCCCGGGCTGAGGACGGGATCGGTCGAAATGCGCAGCCGGCACGACGATTCGCCTCCGCGAATCTGTGAGCCGAAGCTTTTGCTCATGATGGCGTAATAGCCCTCCCGGGCTAGCGCCGACATCAACGATTCCCCGGCCGAGACGATGCCGTCACCACCAGAACCTGCCATTCCAATAATTAAGTCGTTCCGCATAAAGTCCTTTTAGGTAGTTCTGAACGTGTAATATTACATCCCGGTAGACATCGAGATCAAAGAGCAGCCAAAGGACCCCCAGTAGAACGAAAGGACCTCAAAGACCTCAAAGACCTGGCGAGTGCATGTCCTTCGTGTCGTTGAGGTCTTTGAGGTCCTTGAGGTCCTTTCGTTCTGCCGCTTCTTTCTTCCCTTGCCTGGCGCTCGCCGTGGTTGTAGCCTCTTCGGCATGTACAGGCGAATCCTTCTTGGCTTCCTCCTAATTGTCTGCGTTTCCGCTGTCTTGGCCGATGGTCCCGCACGCTACCGCACGTCGGCCGAGATCAAGGCCCTCTTCGCCGATCCTCCGCGGGACTACGCGACGGCCCCTCTCTGGGTCTGGAACGACAATCTCACCGATGCGCAGGTGCTTGAGACACTGCGTGATTTTGCTCGCCAGAAGGTGAAACAGGCGTTTGTCCACCCTCGTCCCGGGCTCATGACTCCGTACTTGTCCCCCGAATGGTTTCGTCTGTGGAAGCTGGCTCTTGCTGAGGCCGAGCGTCTCGATATGAACCTGTGGATTTACGACGAGAATTCCTACCCTTCGGGCTTTGCCGGAGGCTTCGTTCCCGACGCGATGCCTGAGTCGAGGGGGCGGGGGTTGATGCTGCGGGAAACGATTGAGCCGCCCAAATGGTCCCCGGAACTGCTCGGTGTCTACCTGATCAACGACACTGGCTACAAAGATGTTTCCAGCCAGGTCCGGGACTCGGCTCAGCTGGCGACGGGGCGTTACGTCGTCGCATCTATCGCAAGAGCGCCGGAGCGCGCCTGGCACGGAGGCAAGTATTACGTGGATCTCCTCTATCCCGGGGTCACCCAGAAGTTCCTCGCAATAACACTGGACAGTTACAAGCGAGAAATTGGGGGGCAGTTTGGCAAGCGCGTGCCGGGCTCGTTTACGGACGAACCGGAACTGCGGCCTGCCGGAGGGCTTCCTTGGACCGAGGATCTCCCGGCTCAGTTTGAAAAGCGATGGGGATATCGCCTCACCGATCACCTGCCTGCCCTCTTTAAGCCGGCCGGCGATTGGAAAAAGGTGCGCCACCACTACTTCCAGACGCTCCTGGACCTGTTCATCGAGCGGTGGGCTAAGCCTTATTACGATTACTGCGAGCAGAATCGTCTGGAGTTTACCGGGCATTACTGGGAGCACGAATGGCCCACTTGCATCTCGGTTCCCGACAACATGGCTCTTTCAGCGTGGCAGCAGAGGCCTGGAATCGACATCTTGATGAACCAGTACCGGGAGGACACCCACGCGCAATTCGGCAATGTCCGGTCGGTCAAGGAAATCTCGAGCCTCGCGAACCAGCTGGGCAGGCGCCGGACTATCTGTGAGGCCTACGGCGCCGGCGGGTGGGACCTGCGCTTCGAAGACATGAAGCGCATCGGCGACTGGATGTATGCGCTGGGCGTCAATACGCTCGATCAGCATCTGAGTTATGTGACGCTGCGCGGCGCCCGAAAGCGAGATCACCCGCAATCCTTCGCTTCTCATGAGCCGTGGTGGGAGGCCTACCACGTTTCCGCCACCTATTTCTCCCGGCTGTCGCTGGCCCTGTCGCAAGGCGAGCAAATCAACAAAATCCTTCTGCTCGAGCCGACAACGACCGCTTGGATGTACAACGCGGCCGGCCAGGCTGAGGCCGATTCCCCGCTCGCAAAGCTCGGGAACAGCTTCCAGACGCTCGTGGTCGATTTGGAGAAAGCCCAGGTGGAGTTCGATCTCGGCTGCGAGGACGTGATGCAGCGGCACGGCTCCGTGGACGGAAAGACACTTCGCATCGGCGAGCGTGCCTACTCGGTTGTCGTGCTGCCGCCTCTGGCTGAAAACCTGAATAGCGCGACTGTGGACCTGCTGTTGAGTTTCCTTCAAACGGGCGGCCGTATTCTCTCCTGCTCAGAGCCGCCCGAGCGGGTGAGCGGCAGCGTATCCGACAAGGGGCGGGCGTTGGGGAGCCAGCCGGGTTGGCAGCGGATCGAGGCCGAGCAACTGGTGAGCTTGCTGGCGGGCGAAAACCGGGACGGGCTTGTGATCAAGCGGAAGCCGGCGGACCAGGGAATCCTGTACCACCAACGAAGGAAGCTCGAAGACGGAGAATTGGTGTTCCTCGCCAATTCCAGCATTGACCACCCGGCGGCGGGAACAATAACGGCTTCGGGGCGCGGCGCGGAAGAGTGGGATCTGGAAACCGGGAGAATCGAAGCCGCCGCCTTCAATCCATCCGGCGCAAGGGTGGAAATCGTGTTCGAGCTTCCTCCCTCCGGTTCGCGCCTTTTCCTGATCACCCGCGAAAACCGGAAGCCGGCGACCAGCCCCGCACCCGTGTTCTCTCCGGTGGCTACTTCCGAGCGGGTCGTCATTCGGCCTATCGGACCGAATGTCCTCGTGCTCGACTACGTCGATCTGCAGGTGGCGGGAGAGAAACACCAGGCCACCTATTTCTACCCGGCGAACCAGATTCTGTTCAAGAAAAACGGGTTCGATCGGAATCCGTGGGACAGCGCGGTTCAGTTTCGGGACGAGCTGATTTCTAAGAAGCTGGCGCCCAACGGTGGATTCGAGGCTCGTTATCGCTTCACGATCGACGGGCCGGTGCCGCCGGACCTGGCGCTGGTGGTTGAGCGTCCCGATCTCTATACCGTCAGCTGTAATGGTCGGACTCTCACGCCGCGGGCGGGACAGTGGTGGCTGGATCGAGCTTTCGGGAAGATCAACATTGCGGCTGCTGCCCGTTCCGGAGAAAACGAAGTGCTTCTGAAAGCGGCGGCGTTCTCGATCTACCATGAGCTTGAGGCGGCCTATCTGCTCGGTACGTTCCAACTGAAGCCCACTCGGAAAGGCTTTGTGATCAGTCCGGCCACTGACCTGCAGATGGGTGCCTGGAATGAACAGGGCATGCCTTTTTACAGCCAGGGAGTCAGCTACTTGCGCCGCTTTAATGTCCAGACGCCGTCTTCCGGGTATGTTGTCCGGCTTGGCGCCTGGTACGGGAGTGTGGCGAAGGTGAGGGTCAATGGGCGGGAGGCGGGATACATCACCTCGCCACCCTGGTCCCTGGATGTCTCCCAGCTGGTGAAGGCCGGGTCCAACGAGGTCGAGGTGATCGCCATCGGGACCCTGAAAAACACGCTTGGCCCGCATCACGGCAAACCTGGCTTGGGAACCGCATGGCCGGCCATGTTCACCAAGGGACCCGAGGCCGGCCCGCCGCCAGGACAGGAGTATTCGACAGTCGGGTATGGGCTGTTCCAGGCGTTTGAGTTGCTGGAGAGGAAGTAGGGGCCAAAAGCAGGGGCGAAGGGAGAGGGGCAAAGGATCAAAGGATCAAAGGGAAAGGGGCAAAGGATCAAAGGATCAAAGGGGCAGAGGGGCGAAGGGAAAACGGAAGGGGCGGAGGGGTGAAGGGGCGGAGGGGCGGAGGGAAAACCGGTCAAGAAGTCGGTTTCCATTCTTCTTCTCCCTTTGCCCCTCTGCCCCTTTGCCCCTCTGCCCCTTTGATCCTTTGCCCCTTTCCCTCCGCCCCTTCGCCCCTTCACCCCTTCCGTTCTCCCTTTGCCCCTCTGCCCCTTTGCCCCTCTGCCCCTTTGATCCTTTGCCCCTTTCCCTCCGCCCCTT
>RPQK01000231.1 GCA_003819755.1 Acidobacteriota bacterium
CTGAGCGTCGGAAGTGGCAGCCACGCCGTGCAGACGGCGGAGATCATGAAGCGTTTCGAAGAGGTCTGCCTGCAGGAAGATCCCGACCTGGTGCTGGTCGGCGGCGACGTGAATTCGACCGTGGCCTGTTCCCTGACGGCCGTGAAAATGCTCATTCCGGTGGCCCACGTCGAGGCGGGTCTGCGCAGCTTTGACCGAACCATGCCGGAGGAAATCAACCGCATCGTGACCGACTCCATCTCGGACCTGCTGTTCACGACGGAGATCAGCGGGAACTGTAACCTGTCGAAGGAAGGCGTGGCCGAAGAGAAGATCCATCTGGTCGGCAACACGATGATTGACTCTCTCGTTCGTTTCTCGGGCCAGATCGCCAATGGAGGCCCGCCCCGCGTCCGAACGCTTGCCGGCAAGCGGTACTTTCTGGCCACGATTCATCGGCCGTCGAACGTCGACGATGCGGAGCAGCTCGCGAAGGTGCTCCTGATTCTGGAGTCCGCGAGCGACCTTCTCCCGGTCCTCTTTGTGGCGCATCCGCGGACGCGTGAGCGCTTGCGCAAGCTCGGGAGGGGCGACCGATTTGTTGAAATCAAAGGGGAGATGGGGGAAATCCGACCAGGTTGTGTTTACCTGCTACCCCCTCTGTCTTATGTGGACTTTTTGTACGCGATGTCCCGGACCACTGCGGTTTTAACCGATTCGGGCGGCATACAGGAGGAGACGACGTTTCTCCGAATTCCGTGCCTGACCCTCCGGGAAAACACGGAGCGTCCGATCACCGTGGAGGTCGGCAGTAACGAGATTGTCGGCCTGGACCAGGCGCGAATACTGTCCGCCCTCTCCGGCATAACCGAGGGCCGATGGAAAAAGACGTCGCTCCCGCCTCTCTGGGATGGCAAGGCTGCAGAGAGGATCGTGAGCATCATCAATGCTTGGTGCTAACCCGAGATTACTATGAACGAGAAAATGGCCAACGTGCTGGGCTGTCCGATCAGCCGGCTGAACCTGGATCAGGTCGTCACCGAACTGGAGAACTTCATCAAGTCAAAGAAACCTCACTACATTGCTGTGGTGAATGTGGCGAAGATCATGAAGATGAGGTCCGATCGGCGTCTCGACGCGAGCGTCAAGTCGGCTCACCTGATCGGGGCGGACGGAGTCCCACTGGTCTGGGCCTCCCGCCTGCTGGGCAATCCGCTCCCCGGCCGGGTTAACGGGACCGATCTGATGTACCGGCTGCTCGAGACGGCCGATGAGAAAGGGTACCGGATCTTCTTCTTCGGCGCCAAAGAGAAAATTCTTCAAGCCGTCCTCTCCCGCGTTCGATCGGAGTACCCGGGTGTGCAGGTGGCCGGCTGGCAGAACGGGTATTTCAAACCCGAGGATGAATGGAACATCGCCCGCAAGATACGAACTTCGCGAGCGGACATCCTGTTTATCGCCTTCGGAACACCTAAGAAGGAACTTTGGGTTGCCCGTTATCTCCAGGCGATGGGCGTGCCCGTTGTCCATGGCGTGGGCGGCAGTTTCGATGTTTTTGCCGGCTTGATTCCCCGCGCCCCGGTTTGGATGCAGAAAGCGGGCCTCGAGTGGCTGTTCCGCCTGCTTCAGGAGCCCAGGCGGATGTGGAAACGCTACCTGGTTACCAACTCGCTGTTTATCGCCCTGCTCGTCAAGGAGTTCTTCCGTGTGAAGCTGCGCCTGTCGCCCTCCGAGCCCGTTGAAAGGGGGACGGTCTAGTGATTACGCTCTTTCTGCTGGTCGCCGTTTTGGTGTGGGTGCCGGTCGCCTTGGGACTGGTCTCGCGGCGTCCTCTCGCTGTCCTTCTGATCTGGTTGGTCGTCGGGCCCATCATCTCCAACATCGTGAAATGGCCAGGCGCCAATCCCTTCTTCTGGGCAGGACCGGCGACAGAGCATTCAGGCGGTTATCTGACTCTTCCCAGCAACGTGACCACGAGCGAGATGCTGGAACCGACTCGTGTCGTCGTCTTTGCGCTTTTGGCGATGGTGATAGCGGAGAGGATCATCCGCAAGAGGAACCGCGTACCCCTCGACAGGACCGAGAAGATGATGGCAGCGTTTTCCGCCTGCCTGGCTCTCAGCTCTCTGCTCCTGTCCAGCCGGCCTTTCTTCGGGCTGCGAGTCACCATTGATGTTTTCGCCGTTCCATTCTTCGGCTACTACCTGGCGCGGCGGTTTGTGAGGACCGAGGGTCAGTACCGCCAGCTTAACCGCGCCATCGTTTACCTCGGGGTCCTGGTAATCGCGGCCTGCGCGGTGGAACGGTTCGTGAATGCGGGGATGTTCTATCGTCTGAAAGGGCCTTTCATGCAAGGTGCGCAACGGGGCTCCAGCATCCTGCATATCGTTGTCATAGTGATTTTCTTTGCCGTTCTTCTTGACGCCCTTTCGACCTGGCGGGACCGGTCCCATATTCCGGGTGCCAAAAAAGAGATCCGTTGGTTCGTGATTCTGCTGGCCCCGCTTCTCGTTCTGCTCACGTGGTCGCGCGGAAACTGGCTCGGCCTGCTCGTCGGCATCTGGCTCCTTATGCTGCTTGGCCGGCGGCTGCTCGGGCGGCCCATGAGGATGGCTATCGCCGGAGTCACGCTGATCATCCTGCCAATGGCAGGTCTGGGAGTCCTCAGTCTGAAGTCGAGTGCCGTCATGGATCAACGCGTGGGCAACGTCGCGAACGTGGTGGGAAGATTTGCGACCTGGCGCGTTGTCATCAAACGGGGAATGGAGAATCCGATCCTCGGTATCGGCCTGAATGACACTCGGGACGTTCTGGGCGAGGTTACAGGGGAATCCGGCGAAGAAGCTGTTTACAGCACCGTTCATAATTCGTTTCTGACTCTGTTCACCGAGCTCGGCCTGGTCGGCCTGCTTTCCTACGTCGCCATCATGGTCTCGCTGGCACAGTCGGGATACAGGTTGTACCGGTGGGGGAAGGGACCGAAGGAACGATGGCGAGGCATCACCGTGCTTGCCGTTCTGTGCGCTTACCAAATCCCCGGGTTCTTTGCCAACACCATACAGATGTTCGGGTTCGGGCATCTTCTTGTTTTCGTCTTTCTAGGCGGACTGGTGGGCGCGACTGTGCATCCCGAGAATTTGACTGTACCGGAGCCGGTTTTCCGTGGAGCGAGGAGAGGGCGCCTGATGCGAAGTCCCTCCCGCCTCGGGCACGTGAAGTTCTCGTAGACAGCAGGAGCCATTGACTGCTTTGAAACAACGGGGATCACTGACCGAAAAGACAGGACGCGCGGTCGGCTACCGCCTCGGCGGAAACGTCGCTCTCGTGCTGCAGGGCCTTGCTCTGGGTGTGATACTCGCGCGGATTCTGCCGCCACACGAATTCGGCGTCTTCGCCGTTGGTCTTGGCATTATTACCGTCGCGGATATCATCAGCAACGCCGGGATGTTTCAGGCCCTGGTCCAGAGAAAGGACTTGCGGCCGGAGGATGAGACCACCGGCTTTGTGCTCCAGCTGTCGTTCGCCCTCGTCCTGGGAACCTGCCTGGTTCTGCTCGGCCCGTATTTCGCCAGGTTCTTCAAGATGCCCGGGCTTGGCCTTCTGATTCAACTGCAGTCAGCGGTTCTAGTCATCAAAGCCTTCTCACTGATTCCCAATACGCGGCTCATGCGCGGGCTGGCCTTTGACCGCGTTGCTTTCATGGACGTCGTGAGCCGCCTCCTGGGCGGGTTGGTCGCGATTGCCCTCGGGCTTCGGGGGTTGGGTGCCCTGGCTCTTACCGGTGGCGCCTTGACCACCGCTGTGGTCAGCACTGGGCTTGGGTGGTATTTTGCCTCCGGGGCTATTCCCCTCAAGTTGAGCCGGGAGTCGGCCCGCGCCCTGACGGGTTACGGCACGGGCGTCCTGGCGAGCCGCATCTTTAATGACCTCGCTCGCCGCGTGGACGTGTTCATCATTGGCCGGCGGCTCGGTCCGGAGATTGTGGGTTTCTACAATCGAGCTTATCAGCTCATCACGATTCCCCTGTTCCAGTTCACAAATGCGATCAATCAGGTCCTCTTTCCGGCAATGGCGAAGGTGCAGAATGACGACGAGCGTTTCCGGCGCGGGTTTCTGGGTTCGGTCAGTCTGTCCACGATGGTCGCGTTTCCGATGCTGACGCTGTTGTGGACGTGTGGGGATGTACTTATTCCTTTCCTCTACGGGCCACGGTGGTCCGGAGCCGTTCCGCTTCTGACTCTTCTGTCATTTGCCGGCTACCTTCGCGTCATCAACAATCCCAATGGACTGGTCACTCAAGCTCGGGCACGTGTCGGAGCTGAGGCTTGGCGGCAGGCGGGTTTCACCTTCATGATCGGCGTATTCGTTCTGCTCGGAACGATTTGGGGTATAACCGGAGCGGTCATTGGGGTTGGCGTGTCGACGAGCCTGTATCTGTTCTTTATGACGCGCCTGGCGTTGTCGATCGCTGCAATACCGATGGCGGACTGGCTTCGGGCGCTGAAGAGTACTGTCCTGGGCACCGTCGCCATGTCTGTCGCCATTCTCGCGGCCAAAGACCTTCTCGTCCCCTGGTTGCCCAGCTTCGCCTTGCTCGCGACTCTCTCTTTACTGGGTTGCGCTGTCTACCTGCTCGCCGTTCGCTTCCTCCTGTCACCGGTTGAGCGGGAGATCCTCGAGCGTGTCGGAACGGTTCTGCCTGTGAGGCTCAGCTGGTTGCCGCGGCTGGTCCTCGGCGTTGGTCAGAAACGCGTCGCGGCTGTGGCGGCCGATTAGCTGATATGCGAATCCTCTTCCTGAACGATTCTTCACGAATGGCCGGTGCCGAGAAGAGCCTCGCCCTGCTCGCCGGGCATCTGGACGACGGGAGGTTCGAGAAGCTGGTCGTGTGTCCGCCCGGCCCATATGCCGACTATCTGCGGGAGAGGGAAATTCATGTTGTTGAGTCTCCGCTGCACTACTACGCGCGGCGGACCGGGTTAACCAGGTATCTCTGCTCACTCTTGAAAATCGCGCGCCTGGTCGGTTCGTACCGACCCGGGATCATCCACTGTAATTCCTATCGAGCGGCGCATTGGGGTATCCCGCTCGCGGCTCTGCTTCGAGTCCCGACAGTCTGTCATATCCGGGATTCCCGCTACACACGGTGGTCCTCCTGGTTGATGGCGCACAGCCCGAAAAACGTGCGCTTCATCGCCATTTCCGTCGCTGTCCGTGAGGCCTTGTTGCGTGCCGGCGTCGATCCCGATCGGATTGACGTGATTCACAATTGTTCCGATCTTCGCGCCTTTCACCCGGGCGTCACGCCGAATGTTGAGGTCCAGACAAAAGGGAAGCTGCGTCTCGGAGTGTTCGGGCGAATTGAAGAGAGAAAAAGGGTGATCGACGCGGTCGAGGCCTTGTCCCGGTTGGACCCTACCACTGACCCTCACCTCTTTGTCGTCGGCGAAGCGTGGACCGACGGCGGTGCGGAAGTTGAGAGGAATCTGCGGTCGAGGATCAAGGAACTTGGCTTGGAAGATCGGGTGATCTTTATGGGATATCGGACAGACGTCCCGAAGATCATGGCCGCCCTGGACATTGTCCTGATGCCCGCGGTCGATGAGCCTTTCGCGCGGGTGGTCCTGGAAGGAATGTGCCTCGGAAAGCCTGTTATCGGCACGTTGTCCGGGGGAGTCCCTGAAGTTATCGAGGACGGTATAAGCGGGATACTGGTATCGCCTCGCGCTCCGGACGCATTGGCTCGTGCGATCGATTCAATCAGGTCGGATTCCGCCTTCGCTCGCCGCATCGGCGAGAATGGGCGCGCCCGTGCGCTAAGCACGTTTTCGGTAGAGACCCACCTGCGAAGAGTCGAAGAAACGTACCAGAAGGTGCTGAAGACCGACGACTACAGCGCCGCGTCATGTGACGCGGCGCTGTAGCTGCGCAGGTCGTTTCACGGCGCGCTACTGCGCCGCCACCACCCTCAGTCCTCGCGGCGCGGCCGGCGGGACAGAGTTGAAGTATTCGAAGGCGCCCAGGTCACGACAGCTGCCGTTTGCCGCTCGTCCGTTGAAGTCCGAGGACGAGTACGGGGCGCTGTGAGCCTGGTCGATAGCGGCGCTCCCTGCAACCAGCCGGAAGTCGCCAGTGGCACAATTGACGAACAACGAGGAACTGGTTTCGCTGGCGGGCAGGTTCTCCCCGAGATTGATCCCCAGGTTGTTCTTGATGATCAGGATTGAGGGGTTCAACTTCAGCACATCGTGGCTGACCAGGTTGTAGAACGTGTTGTTGTACACCTGGCTGGGAGGATGCTGTCCGGCCGCCCACGTTTTGGACCAGTCTTTCATCCGGATCGCTGCAGCGGCTGGAGCGACGCCATTATAGACAACGTTATTGAAGACCCTATGATTGGCCTCCGGTTCCACCAGGAAAGCACCCATTCCGCATTTGTTGGAGTGGAGGACATTGTTGTAGACGGTATGGGAATGGCCGTCCAGCGTGATGGTTCCATCGTTCCCCTCGGCCGGGTTCCCGCCGTAATCGGCCCAAAGGACCTGGTTGCGGAAGACGTTGTCATGAACCGAGAAGTTGCGGGAATGCTTCTTCGCCTCCAGGCCGTTTTCCGTGAATCCGATAGCCTCGTTCCGGTAAATCTCCAGGTTGTAGACTGTCTGGTCGGGGTAGTACTTGCTCCCTAGATAGAAAGCTTCGCCCCAGAACTCGTAATGCCCGGTCGATTCGATCCGGCAGTCACGAATGATCACATCATGCTCGCCAGAAGTGATACTGATTCCGGCAGCCCGAGTGTTTTTTACGACGCAATCTTCGATAATCACGTCATGGACCGCTTCCGGAAGGGTGACCTCTTCGCCGGATCCGATCCGCAGCGCTCCCTTGTTTCCGCCGGTTTTCCATCCGTCGAAAACGATGCCCTGGACAGTAACGTAGTTGGCCCAGACTCTGCCCAGCGGTCCAGTCGCCACCTGGATGACCGCTTTGCGACGGTTCAAGGACCGTACCACGACGGGCGCGTTCTGGCTGCCCCCCTTTCTGATGTACAAGGTCTCCTTGTAAATGCCGTCCAGCAGGACGACCTCATCCCCGGGCCCCGGCATACCCAGTCCGGTGACAAGGGGGCAGGGAGATGACAGGCTGCACGCGGAACCGCTGCCCGTGGGTGAGACATAATAGGTTGTGGCCCAGACTGTTTCACAAAGAATGGGGATGAGTAAGGCCAGCGAGAACAGGAGAACGAACTTACACTTCATGGTCTTTCTCCTCTGGGAGGGGGGAGTTATGGAGAGAAAGCCGAGTCCAAAACTCCTGACTACTGCGGACAAACAACTCAGAACACCTCATCAAGTACTAACAGCCCCGGGATCATAATCTCCCGGGTCGACGACTCCTGTGATAGACGTCACCCCGTATAACACACGCCTCGTGACTGGAACAATGAAAAAATCCGCATCCCGCCTTCGGGTTATGGTCATCTACGGGTGGGAATCGAACCCTTATGCCGAGTGCACCATCCGGGCGCTTCTCGAAAGCGGAGTAAGGGTTGATTTTGTCACCCGGGAGAGTCCAAAGTCCCCTGTAGATCATCCCGGCTGCCGCGTGCACCCTGTATTCCCGGGCCACCGAAAGGGCCGTTCCCATCTCCGCATGCTTTTCGCGGAGCTCTTGGCACTGGCGAAGGTGCTACGGCTGGTTCTGAAGACCAGACCCGATGTAGTTCACTACCAATCCTACCGGATGGTCCGCTTGGATTGGACGCTATTCCTCCTCCTTCTCCTTCTGGGAAAGAAGATCGTTTTCACGGTGCACGATACGCATTCTCTGGAGGGGTCGGCTGTGGATAGTTCCATTTTTGCCCAGACTGCCCGACGTTCCCACGTCCTGTTGGTCCACAACACAAACGCACGCCAGGTTCTCCTCGAAAAGTGGAAGGTCGCGCCTGACCGGATCCGCGTGATTCCACACGGCGGCTATGACGCTTACTACAAAAGAGAGACGTCCAGATCGACGGCCCGGTTTCGCCTCCGCTATGAGGAGGACGAGTTTCTTCTCCTGGCTTTCGGGACAATTCGCCCTTATAAAGGCCTGGACCATTTGTTCCCTGCGGTAGCCGAGGCCCGCAAGTCCGTCCCCGCTCTCCGATTGCTGGTCGCCGGCCGGGCGTTCGACGAAGCCCTTGGAAGACAGCATCAACAGCAGATTTCGGATCTGGGCTTGGGTGACATTGTCCGCTTTGAAAACAGGTTCATCGAGCAGGATGAAGTGGAGACGCTTTTTGCGGCTGCCGATCTGACGGTTCTCCCCTACATCCGTATTGACCAGAGCGGAGTGTTGTTCTTGTCTTACACCTTCGGGAAACCGGTACTGGCCACCCGCCTCGGGGGGCTGCCGGAGCTCGTCAGAGAAGGAATCGCGGGTTATCTGGTTGCGCCTGGCGATACTCACGCGTTAAGCGGCGCGATAGTCCGGGCCTGGAATGAGCGGGACCGGCTACCGGGGATGGGTTTGAACGCCCGAAAACTGGTTGAGCAAGAATACACGTGGGAGCGGCAGGCAAGTATTACGGTTGACGCCTACCTTTCCCTTGTGGGTGCCGATGCCTCTCCGGGTGATGGCCACGTTCGTCCTGCCTCCGTCTCCCGCCTCGGTTAAACGACCTATCCCCTCCGGGCGAGGTGCGCTCCGCCGCACTTGAAGCTGCAGCCTTCCTTCCTCCCTGCTTTACAGCCCCTGCCTCAATCCTGCCAACCACTTCCAGAAGCTCGGGAAACGAGTCAATGGATACGTCCGCCCCGACGCGATCCTTCCCAAAGAAGCCGTAGTTGCAGTAAACGCTAAACGCGCCAGCGGCGTGGGCCATCTCGATATCCGGAGAATGATCCCCGACCACCAGGATTTCATTGGCCGCAGTCTGAAAGCGCTCCATGATGAAGTGGAGAGCCATCGGGTCGGGCTTCAGTCTCTCGAAGGTGTCGCCTCCCGCCACATATTCAAAGAGCGAGTCGAGGCCGTTCCGCTTCAAGAGCGAATGCACCAGTTCGGTGGGTTTGTTGGAGACAACCGCCAGGCGCGCCTGGAGCCGAGGCAGAGTCTCAGCGACTCCCGGATAGAGCTGGGCCGTGTTCGCCGCTTCGTCGCCGTAAAATTCCATTATTCTTTCTCTGGCGGCTTCCGGTACGATCGGAGAGTCGCGAAATACCCTCTCTGCCAGAACCTGGACACCGTTGCCCACCATAGCAACCACCCGGTCGAAATCCAAAGCCGGAAGCCCGTAAGAAGCCCGCGCCCGGTTCACCGCGTTTACAATGTCGGCCCGGGTGTCAAAGAGAGTGCCGTCCAGATCGAAGACGATGAGTTTTATGGCCATAGGTTTAGTCACTCAGAGGGTCAGCGTAGAAGGCTATCCACGAACCAACACGAACCAACACGAACAAGAGCGCCTTTGTTCGTGTCGGTTCGTGTTGGTTCGTGGATAGCCTTCTACAGGGCATACGGTATCTGGAAAATGCAAAAGTAACCGAATACGAGGAAAGCCAGCAGCAAGCCCACGGCGAAGATCCAGTGCGGTCGCAGCACGGGTCGCGCTTCTTCCGAAAGCAGCTTGGGCATGATGATGTAGAGACCCACCGCCACCCACAGGGCCTGAAGCGGCGTCAGCAGCAGGCCGTCGAGCATGGCCGCGAGCTTCACCAGGATCACCGGTTTGAGCCCGAACGTGAACACAATGATCATGTTCGAGAGGAAGAAGAAAGAGAGGAACAGTCGGAACTGGGTCTTCCACGCAATCTTCCCGAAACCGGGTATGCAG
>RPQK01000232.1 GCA_003819755.1 Acidobacteriota bacterium
CCCGGCCCATTTGAACCACCCGGAGGTCTCTTCCACCTGGCGAACGAGACCGGAGGCCGGGCATTCACGGACCAGAACGATTTGTCGAAAGCGATGGGGCGGATCCTGGAGGAGAACCGGGGGTATTATCTGCTCGGCTTCAAGATCGGGGAAAAGGAGCCCGAACCGCGTAAGATCAAGGTGCGCGTCAAGCGGAAGGGTCTCCGGCTGCACGCGCGGGCGGCCGCCTTCTCGTCGAATTCTCTCGTGGCGACGGCCCGGTCCGACGAACCGGCTGACTTGACCGCTCTGGTCAATTCTCCGTTGCGCCTTGGGGAGCTCCAGCTGTCGCTTGCGCCGACGCTACTGTTCCCCGAGGACGGGCCGGTTCAAGTGGTGTCTTACCTTGGATTTGACTTCGTGAAGCTTCAGTTGGAGGACGGACCCGAAGGGACCAAACAGGCAAGGCTCGAGACGGTAGTTCAGGTCCTTGGGCCGAATGGTAACGTCGTCCTGAATGAAGCGAGGCAGCAAGGTTTCGAGGTCGAGAAACAGAAGCTCGAAGAAGCGGGGCGCGAGGCATTTGTGCGCGCTTACGTGGCCAAGACGGCCGGCGCGGGACATTACCAGGTTCGGGCGTCGGTGAGAGACCTCGTGTCGGGCAAGTCGGGCAATGTTTCGGCAGTGATCGAGGTGCCGAACCGAAATCCTCGCGAGTTTTATGTGTCGGAAGTCCGGTTCGGAAATCACAGGGAAGGAACGATCTCGTTCGAGCCGTTTCGTTTTGATAAACAGGAGAAACCGCAGTACGGGTTATGGGTGCTGCCGGGCAAGGATAGCAAACCTGTGGCGCTTGACGCGCGGGTCTTGAGCGGCGACCAGGTGGTAGCGACTTGGCGGCCGATCTTGATTGACAAGACTACACCCCCGCCGGCTTTCGTTTTCGACCAGATCGAACTGAGTCGCTACCAGCCGGGCCTCTACACGCTGTTAGTGACAGCGACCCAGGGAAAGAAAAGCCTCGAGCGAAGAGTCGAATTCGAGGTGCGGTGACCTACCGGCCGGCCGCTCCCCCAGGCTAGGGCCTGGCTACTTCCTCACGCCGGAGGCGTGAGAGGAGAGTAGCCGAGCCCTTAGCCTCGTTGGTTTGCTCAGGCACTTCTTCCGGCAAAAGGCCAGCCTGACTCCCGCACTTCATGCCTGCGCTTCAACCCAAATTCCCCGGTTCTCAGGCGAGCGGCGTGGGGGGTTGGTTTTCGGACAGAGTGAGTCACGCAGTTGGATTACAATGCCAAACGGAAAAGCGGCCGGCAACGGTTGCAGGCTCGCGTGAGTGTGGAAACTTCCGGCACATTGAGGTCCAGCAACATGGTTACCAGGATCTTCCTGTTCATCGTTGCGGCTGCAACGATTTCGACGGCCGCGCAACCCATCCGACTGCATCCCGACAACCCTCACTACTTCGAGTTTCGCGGTAAGCCAACGGTCCTCATAACGTCAGGGGAACACTACGGGGCAGTGCTGAACCTGGATTTCGATTACATCCGTTATCTGGACGCGCTACAGGCCGACGGTCTGAATAATACGCGAACTTTCGCGGGCAACTACCGCGAGGTCCCTGGTTCCTTCAACATCGAAGGCAATACGCTCGCTCCCCAACCTACCCGATTCATCGCGCCTTGGCCGCGGTCCGAACAACCCGGCGCCGTCGACGGCATGAACAAATTCGATCTCAGCCGTTGGAATGAGGCTTTCTTCTCGCGGCTGAAGGATTTCGTGAGTCAGGCCTCAAGCCGAGGAATCGTCGTCGAAATGAACTTGTTCTGTCCGTTCTATGAAGACGTGCTTTGGGATTGGAGCCCCATGAACGCGCGAAACAACGTGAACGGAATCGGCGCGGTCGGCCGCCTGGATGTCTACACATTGAAGGATGCGGGATTGACCAGGCTGCAGGAGGATCTGGTCCGCAAGATCGTTGCCGAGCTGCGCGATTTTGACAACCTGTATTACGAGATCGCAAACGAGGCGTATTTCGGCGGCATCACTTTGGAGTGGCAGGCGCATATTGCGAAGGTAATACATGAGGCCGATGGCGGGCGGCATTTGATTTCGCAGAACATCGCAAACGGTTCGACGAAAGTCGCCAAGCCTGATCCGCGGGTTTCAATCTTCAACTTCCACTACTCCCGGCCACCCGAAAGCGTCGGAATGAATTACGCCCTGAACAAGGCGATCGGGAACAACGAGACCGGGTTCGATGGCAACGCCGACGCCACCTACCGGATTCAAGGCTGGGACTTCATCCTCGCTGGCGGCGCGCTGTACAACAATCTCGACTACTCCTTCACAGCGGGGCGCGAGGACGGAACTTTTGCCTATCCGTCCACGCAGCCAGGCGGCGGCTCGCCGGCTCTGCGCAAACAACTGGGGATCCTCAAGCGCTTTATGGACTCTTTCCGGTTTGTCCGTATGTCGCCAGCCAACGGGGTAATCGTCAGCGCGACTCCGCAAGGGACGACAGCGCGTGTGCTGGCGGAGGGAGGCAGGCAGTATGCCGTCTACGTGCATCGCGGCCGGCCGGTTAAGGACGCCAAACCACCCTACCAGGTCAGCGACGACGCGCGCGAGTCGACGATCGTTCTCGAGATCCCAAAAGGACGGTACAAAGCGGAGTGGATCAATACCAGGACCGGAGCGGTGTCCCCGAAGGAGCAATTTAATCACTCCGGCGGCAATCGCACGTTCGTCTCCCCTCAATACACGGAGGACATCGCCCTCCGGGTAATGCGGTGAGGATGGTGACCCGGCCCGGTCCACAGAATTCAGTTAAGGACATAAGGGACATAAGGGACATAAGGGACATAAGAGACACATGGTCCCTTATGTCCATTTCCCTTGGGTCTGTCGGGTGCTGGACTCCTGGCTTGCGCAAGATCGCGGCGGCCGTCGCACTCCTCCTTTCCACCGCCGGGCGTCTACTCGCTGATGTTTTTTCCCATCTCCCGCCCAGACGCATTAAGGGGGCGACCTTCAAAAAGCCTGCAGATCGTAACCGCTGCTCTGCGCCCCCTGTTTGCCCTGGTACGACTTTACCGCGCCAGTCACCGTGTCCAGGATCTTGAGGGTGTACTGGACGTCGGTCAAAGATCCGTAGAAGACCCAGAACCGTCCGTTGACGTCACGCCCATCCAGCACCTTTACGACAAGCTCTATATTCGCGTCGCCGAAGAACCAGAAGTATCCTGAGTCCGAAGTGAGCTGCACCGCCCTTCCCACTCCTGATGCTTGGGCCGTGGACCACGTAACATCCAGCGTGAACCGATCGCTATTTAAATGCAGGTAAGGGCTGGGCGGGGGAGGCGGGGGAGGCGGACCGGCCGGGGCTAAGTAAGCCGTAGCCGTTGTCCTGACCTTGTGCATCCCGTCGGTCAACTGCAGGGTGATCGTCAAGTCGACGTTACCCGTCACGTTGGGGACCGTAAAGCTCATGGTGCTTCCTTCGCTTCCGATCATCGTGATCGAACCGAGGAGAATTCCACTTTTGACCGCCCAGGCCCAGTCGCTCCTGTAGCTGTCGCCAGGGTCCGGGTCATAAGATCCTCCGGAAGTGCATATCACCGCTGAGCCGCCAGGGACTCGGGCTGTTGCCGATCCCATCTGACCACCAATGACCGGAACCGGCGGGTGGTTTACGGCTGTCAGTTTGACCTGGAAAGTCCGGGAGGCCGTCTCTTCTCCATCCTCCGGGTTTTGGTGCTTCACGATCACGACGACCTGCACGGGTTCGCTGTAAGGGCCGACGAACTGAGCGTTCATCGCATCGTTGTCGCTGACCCACGGGAAGGCGATGTCGACTATTCCGGCACCGACCAGCGTTTTCGGTTGTTGAGCGCTGCCCATGAAGTAAGCTTTCGCAGTCGCATCCCGCACTATCGTCCATTCAAAAACCAACGGATGGTAATCAGGGTCGCTCGCCCTCACGCTCAGGCGCAGGGTGTCCATCAGACGGACTTGCTGGGATGTGGGTGAGCTGAGGTTTTCACTGATAACAGGCGTGCCGGCCATTACCGAGGCCGTAACCCCAAGGGTGAGAATACCGACGAAAACGAGCGTATTGTTCATATCTCTCCGTAAAACGCGGACCAGAAAACACCTGCATTACCCGAGCAACCAGATGCGATCTCCGCTCCCCTTAAAAAAGCCGTGCCCCCGTTTGGCAGCGCACCATCGGAAGCAACGTGAACTGACGGAGAAACAACAGTGCATTCGTAGCCCTATTGCCCTCCACGGACTCCGCTGTTTAGCACAGGACACGAGTGATTGCCAGTAAAACAAGTGGCAGGGCAACGTCGCTCGGTTTTCGCGATCTGTCTCGGATTGGGACCTGGCGGTCTGCGGAGTAATATCGCCTCGCCCATTGGCGATAGAATGGTTCCAAATCGGGAGAGAACAAAAATGGCACCTTTGACGCGGCGGGGGTTCATCGTCAACGGTCTGAAGATCGCGACGGTTGCCTGCTCGGTGGAATCTTCGGGCGGTCTCTTTGCGCAGGGCACCCAGGGAGATGCCAAATGGCAGATCGGCTGCTACACGCGGCCGTGGGGGCAGCATGACTATCGGGTGGCCCTTGACGCGATTGCCGAGGCGGGATACCGACACGTTGGACTCATGGGTTCCAAGACAGGGCTCGTCATTTCCGCCAAGACGACGCCCGAACAGGCCGGGAAAGTCAGGGACGAAGTCAGGCAGCGCAATCTCCAGATCCCGTCTATCTGGGCTGGTGAAATCCGGGTCGCCGAATCGCTCCAGGCGGGGATCGAGGACATGCGCCGGCTGGTCGAGAACTGCTCTGTGGCAGGGGTCAAGAACATGTTGATGGGGGGCGTAGAGAAGGCGGAACTGGTCGATCCCTACTATCGAGCAATTACCGAAAGCTGCGAGTATGCCGCGTCCAAGGGCGTCGCCATCAGCGTGAAGCCCCACGGCGGGTCCAACGCCACCGGTTCGGAATGCCGGAAGTTGATTCAGCGAGTGGGTTGCAGGAATTTCGGTCTTTGGTACGATCCGGGGAACATCTACTACTACTCGAATGGCGCTCTCGACCCGGTCGAGGATTCGCGGACGGTCGACGGCCTGGTCATGGGAATGTCGGTCAAGGACTACCGGCATCCGAAGGACGTGGAACTGACCCCGGGCACCGGAAAGGTGGATTTCAAGGCGGTCATGAAAAACCTGATCAACGGAGGCTTTCGCGGAGGCGCGCTGGTAGTCGAAACGCTCAAGCCGGGGACGCTGCCGGAACTGCTCGAGGAGGCGAAAGCCGCACGCCTTTTCGTGGAAAAACTCATAGACTAGCGGGTAAACGGGATAGAGAATAAAAAGGGCGCTCATTTTCTTTCAATGAGTTCGGCCCTGAGATGTCATATTCTTGTCCGGGCACCGATCCCCGGGATTATCACCCACGTTCACACGAAGCTTGGGACGAGCATAATCCGAAATGACAAGCTCTTCGAAGTCGCACAACTCTCTCCACTCGAGGTAAGGTTCCAGTTGCCTTTGTCAGAACATGGCCGGTTCGGCCCTGGCGGGGTGCTGGGACTTTCGCTCCCCGGGAATGCAGGCCTTGCCGCGCGGGCGCGGATCCGGCAGCTTGACCCGATTGCTGATGTTTCAAGCAGTCGTGTCGTGGCCAGACAGGCGAACCCGAGCCAACCGATTCCCGAACGCTGAGCGGGTGTCTTGAGACCGGAACAGCGGTGCGGGCGGAGGTCCGACAGAGCCGCAAGCGCAGCGTTTTTTGCGGACCGTCAGCGGACGGGGAGCGCGTCGGATGCGTGCCTCCAGCACGAATGGGTCTCGGTCCGGCACGCGTCCGACGCGCTACCCGTCCGCTGACGGTCCGCAAAAAGCGCTGCGCTTGCGGCTCTGTTCGATCCTGCTGGTTCCGAGATGTGTATAAAGTGCAGGGCAGAGGGAGTCCGAGGCTTTTATCAGGGCTCCCGCTCAGGGAGAGCCGGGCGCGGATCTGTGAATTTTGGCCTACGTCGACGACCCACATCCAAACCTCTACCTTCCAACTGCCGGTTGGCTTTATCATCCCGCTGTCCCATGTTTTAGTACGAGGAGGAAATGGATGAGAAGGAATTGGACTGCGCCAGTGCTAGGCGCCGTGCTCATCATCGGGTCTTCCGCGTCGGCGAGCGATCCCCAGAAGGACCGGCTACGAGAGGAGCGGCTAATCGCCGAAGCGAACAAGATCCATCAGGATGCTGTCACTCTGGACTCTCACGTTGATATCGGCGGCGCCCGCTATGCGACCGCTGAGCAGGATCCCGGGATAGAGAATCCGCGGCTCAAGTGCGACCTGGTCAAGATGAGCAAGGGAGGCATGGATGGTGTCTTCCTGGCGGTCTACGTGGGGCAGAGCCCAGCGCTGGATCAGCCCGGATTCAAGGCCGCCCATGAGGCGGCGATGGTGAAATTCGAGGCGGTTCACCGATTGACCGGACAGATGCACCCGGACAAATGCCGCCTGGTCACCTCACCCGGTGACGTCCGTAAGACCGTGGCAACGGGAAAGCGCGCCATCATGATCGGAGTCGAAAACGGCTACCCGATCGGGACCAATCTGTCGTTGATTCAGAAATATTACGATCTTGGCGCCCGGTACATCACGCTAAGCCACAGCGGGCACAATCAGATCTGTGACTCGTCAGGGCCGGAACAGCCGATGCACGGCGGACTCTCCGAGTTCGGCAGGAAAGTGGTCGCGGAAATGAACCGCGTGGGCATGATGATCGATGTGTCGCATATCTCCGAGAAATCATTCTGGGACGTCATAAAGATCTCCAAGGCCCCCGTTATCGCCTCGCACTCGGGATGCAAAGCGCTCAGTCCTCATGATCGCAATCTGACCGACGAACAACTGACGGCGCTGGCCCGGAACGGGGGTGTCGTCCAGATCGTCGCCCTGGGAAGCTTCCTGAAGCCCGACTCACCGGAGCGCCGGCAGGCCCTTACGGCCTTGCGGCAGGAGCTTGGGTTTCAGAGGGGTGCGCGGCAGGACCGGCAGGCCATGTCCGCCGAGCAGCACGAACAGATGGAGAAGATCTATGCCACGTATCAGGAGCGCATGAAGGAGATCGATGCCAAGTACCCCACCGCCGATCTCAAGGTCTTCGTCGATCATATTGACCGGGCGGTGAAAATGGCCGGGATCGATCACATCGGCATCGGCACGGACTTTGACGGGGGCGGCGGCATACGGGGATTCAATGATCACTCCGAGGCCCTGAATGTCACCGTCGAACTGCTCCGTCGGGGATATACAGCAAAGCAGATACGAAAGATCTGGGGTGAGAACCTGATGCGTGTCTGGCGGGAGGTGGAAAAAGCCCGGAAATAGACACGAGTGCGGAGCCAGAAGCGGCGTTGCCGGTAGTCCTCCAAAGGAGATGGCTGCCTCCACGTTGGCAGCCATTTCCCACCGCCCCCTACACCTTCTCCGGCACTACAAACGGCGGGCGGTATTGACGGGTGAGCATCCGGTTCGCTTCCTCGTCACGAGGAAAGCGCATTGTTACCGGGTCGAACTCGAGACTGCGGCCGAGCCGGTACGAGATGTTCCCCAGGTGAACCAGGGCACACGAGTAAAACCCTTCCTCGATGCTCTTGTTAAAGGTTTCCGGCTTCGGGTCGCGGATGGCGTTGACGAAAACTTCGTAGTGGTTGCCCAGGCCCTCCCCTTTCGGACCCGGCTCCCGTTTTTCGCCCAGGAAAGTCCGCCACTGGTCGACATCCTTGGCCATATAGCCTTCGGAGCCGAAGAAGAGGTTCCCGACCGTGTTACCCGCGCTTGTCGCCATGTAGCCAGTCGTATCCGTCTTCTTCATCCAGAGGCCATCCTCGCCGTTGCTGATCCAGTGCCGCACTTCGAACTGAAGGATCTTTTTTTTGTCGGCGCGGCCGTTCGGACTAGGAAACTCGTACATGGCCATCAGGACATTGGGCGTCTGCTGATCGTCGGGAAACATCACGTGAGCGCCCACCGCCCAGATCTTGGTCGGGAGTGTCACTCCGAGCCCCCACCGGGCGATGTCCATCTCGTGAACACCCTGGTTCCCCATGTCGCCGTTGCCGTAGTCCCAGTTCCAATGCCAGTTGTAATGGAAGCGATTCTGGTTGAAAGGCCGCTCGGGGGCCGGTCCGAGCCAAAGATCGTAGTGCACACCCTTCGGCACCGGCTCATCCTCGAAGTGACCGATCGTTTGCCGCCACTTGTAGCACAAGCCCTTGGCCATGTAGACCTCGCCGAGTCCCCCTTCATGAAGGAACTTTGCCATCGACTGGGCGCACGGGTTGCTGCGCTGCTCGGCTCCATCCTGCACGAGCACCCGGTACTTCCTGGCGGCCTCTACGAGCTTTCGACCCTCGAAGAAGTTGTGACAGCACGGTTTCTCCACCGAAACGTGCTTGCCGGCCTGGATTCACCGTATTGCGGCGAGCGATTGCAAGTGATTCGGCGTGACGACTGAAATGGCGTCGATGTCCTTGTCTTCCAGCAGCTTCCGTATATCGGTATAGGTCTTGGGCCGGCGAAGATTGGCGGGCGTGAACTGCTTCGCGATCACCTCTTCGAAGAGGTTCTCGTCTACATCGCACAGCGCGGCGACTTCCACGTCGGCAAGACGGCTGTACTCCTTGATGTGATTCTGGCCCATCCCGTGAATCCCGACAACGCCGACCCGGACGCGGTTGTTGGCGCCCGCCCAGGTGTTATTGGTACCGATCAACAACGAACTACCGGCGACAGCGCTCTGTTTCAGGAACTCGCGGCGAGGCATCATAGCGTCTTCCCTTCCTTCGGTCTCTGATCATAAGAAAGCCCGGCCGCGAAAGATAGTCCATTGGCGCGCTAGAAATGTCGGGTGTTGGCCTTCGTATTTCTTGAACAGTAAAAGTTTGCTTTGGTAAACAACTCCAAACTGTTCAAGATCAGGAGTCACTATGAAGAGCCTGCTTAAGTCCACACTAATCCTTGCAGTTGCCGCCATTATCGGACACGACGCGCTCGCGCAGGCGCCGGCACAGCCTGCTCAGGCGCCGTCGTCAACGCAGCAAGTGCGCCCCGCTCCCGGGCGCCGCAGCCCGCACGATACCATCAGCGCTGTTATCGGAGATCGCCGGACCGGAAACCGCGTGACCATCGTCTACGGGCGGCCGTTTAAAAAGGACCCCCGAAGCGGTGAGGAGCGGAAGATCTGGGGGACTCTCGTTCCCTACGGCAAGGTCTGGCGCACCGGCGCCGACGAGGCAACGCTTTTCATCACCCAGCGCCCGATCATGTTTGGTCAGGTCGCGATCCCAGCAGGTGCCTACTCACTATTCACGCTTCCCGCCGAGGACGGAACCGCCAAACTGATCTTCAACCGGCAGATCGGTCACTGGGGAACGCAGTATGACGAGAAGCAGGATTTTGCTCGAGTTGACCTGAAGAAAGAGGCGCTTGAGAAGCCCGCCGATCAGTTCACGATGGCCATCGAGAACAGTCCCGACGGCGGTGGAATCGTGAAGCTGATGTGGGAGAACACGCAGTACTCGGCCGCCTTTACCGTTCCGCAATAGGCGACCGCCTGAAGTAGAGCCGGGAACCCGGGACGATCGGGTCACGGGTCCCAACTGGTGAGGACCCGTATGAAGAAAATATTCTCTGTCCTGCGACTCCCGACCGGTTCCCGGCGGGTATCGTTCGTGGCGGCGGTTCTCTGTCTCGTCGGCCTGACAGGCACTTTCATCGCCGCCGAACCG
>RPQK01000233.1 GCA_003819755.1 Acidobacteriota bacterium
GATCATTTCTTCCTCACTTCGACATTCGACATTCGACATTCGATATTCGACATTCTGTCTTTCTTCTTCATCGGGCAGGCTTTTGGTTGCGGCTACGCCGCGCCGTGTAATTCGTGGATAAAGACCGAACTGCCTCAGCCAAAATCACTTTCCTTTCGGCGCCCACATATCCCCAGGCTCGAGTGCGCATTCGCGGATCATTTCCAGGCAATACTCCAGGTGGCCCAGGTCTCCCGGGCCGCCGTTGTTGGTTCCGAAGGTGAACTTCACGCCCGCCTTCTTGGCCCTCTTGATGAAAGCCGCGCTTGGTATTCGCCGCCGGTCATTGATCTCGAGCGCAATCCGGTTTTTGGTCAACGCCGAGATCACTCGATCCATTCGCTCCGGCGTCCACAATTCCTCATACCTGGCCGCAATTTGCTCGGGCAGGTAGGTTGGGTTAACGTAGATATCGATCGGTTCCTGGTCGAGAATCTTCTCGATCCGGTCGACGAGCATCTCCATGAAATGCTGCGGTTCTCCGACTTCCACTTCGTTTTCAATCCACAGGCGCATGCGTTTCCCGGAGTCATTCGTCCAAGTCATGGCATCCGTGAAGACGTAATCAAACTGCTTGATTGACTCCTTGGTGAAAAGATCGAGCCACTCCCGTCCTTCGGCCTGCATGGCGAGGTAGGCCTGCGGAGGCCGTTTCTGAATCGCCAGGAACTGCTTGAGCGCCTTCTCGTCCGGCAGCGTCATGTTCAGACCGCAGTTGACGGCGATTCCATAGGTGAGCCCGTAGGACCGGGCGCGTGCCAGGGCCTGTTCCAAGGTCAATCCCTCCTTGAGATGGACGTGCAGGTCCATGAGCGGGAAGTTGCCGGTGGAGAGCTCGACCAACTGGCGCTCCAGCGCAAGATCGGCCGGGGGCGTACCCGGCGTCGCCAGGTCGTCCGGTAACCTTTGAACCTGCAGATTGCGATAACGAACAATGCTCTTGGGATCATGACATTGCAGGGCGAAGGTCCCCGAAGAAAGTACCCGGCCCGTCATGTCCTTCGGCCGAAAAGGCGTCTCCGGCTCGGTGTAATCGACCGTCATCGCGTCGTTGATCCAGATTCGAATCGTCTTTCCTTCGACTCTGATCCGGTAACGAAACCACTCGTTGTCTCGGGCCGGCGTCTTCCAGGAGTTGCGGACGGCATAGAGGCTGCCTGTCATCTTGTGCTCTACGTAGGAGTTGCCCGGCTCGGCCCGGTTCGAATTCAGCACCTGGCACTCGTAACCCTTCGACGGCCAACCGTCAGGCTGGTACTCGGTATGAACGTAGATGCCGGAATTAGAGCCGGGTGTCGTCTGAACCTCGGCGGTCAGCTCAAAGTTCTTGAACCGCGCCGCCCCGTCGTTTCCGGCATAGAAGAGATGCGAGCGCGGACCATCGCAAACGATCGCGCCATCTACGACGCGGAAAGAGCCTTGGTTCTCGGACGCCTTCCACCCTTGGAGGTCTTTCCCGTTAAAAAGGGAGAGCCACTCAGCATCTGCGGCGGCCGAGAGGCCGATAGAGGTAAACGCACATAGAACAACTCCGATGACGGCGATTCTCTTCATAACTGCCGATTATACAGCGCAGTAAAAAGACCTCAAGGACCTCAAGGACCTCAAAGACAGGACGTCGTCTTCTGTCCTTGAGGTCGTTGCGGTCTTTGAGGTCTCTTCAGTGAGCGGAAATCGCCGCTTTCTGCGCGATATAGGTTGGAGGCTCACATATGTATCAGTTCTTTATGGTCCTGTACATGATCGCGATAATCATCCGGTGCGTGCACGAGGTCAGGCAGGACCCGACCTTCACCCGGAAGCGAGTACTGCAGTGTCTTGCCGCCATGGCCTTCTATCTCGCCTTTGCGGTAGTCGGGATCTGGGCATTGATTGAATATGTGATGTCGTACCGGGAAACGCGACCTACAGACGGCGAAACGGCCCTCATTACGATCGCTCTTCTGCTCTGGGTAGCACTCGACTGCCTGATCCTGGCCCGTCTTCCGGGAGTCAAGAGGCCCGTGCAGAAGTCATAGACCGATCAGAAAGGCGGGCGGTGTATACTTCCGGGGATGTTGGACGCTGCCGCAAGACCAGCAACCGCCCGCGAGCAGCCGGTTCACCCTCGGGTCTCTCCGGCAACTTCGACGACTCCCGGAGCAGGGAGCCGGATCAGCCATCTCCCTGGCGACTTTCTCCAAGCAGCAATCCAGCGGCTCGGTCTCACCTGTCTTATTTACGCGATCACATACTTTGTCCTGCACGGCCTGGGGCATTTTCGCCGGCCGGAAATGATGAAATTTGATCCGGTCGACCTCATTGCGCTGGCCTCGATCGGCATGTCGCTCGGCTTTTATTTCGTCCTCAGGAGTGGGCGCCTCAGCCCGGCGCTCGCGCTTGATCTGGGACTCATCTACTGGGTGATCGGCTCTCTGGGAATTGACTTGAGCATGTACTGGGGGCTCTTATCGGTCGGCCTGCCGATGATCGGCCTTTCCTGGGTTTGCGTCTGGATCCTGATCTTCCCGCTGATCGTCCCGAACAGTCCCGGCAAAATGCTTCTCGCCGGGCTGGCGAGCGCCTGCATCGGACCGATCTCCTACCTGCTGGCGAAAGAGATGACAGGCGCGGAGCCGGTCGCCGGCTGGGACTCGTTTTTTGTCTTCCTTCCGTATTTCATCTGCGTCGCGCTGGCCTACGTGGCTTCCAGAATCATCTATCGGCTGGGCCGGGATGTCCACCGCGCGAGGGAGATGGGCAGTTACCAGTTGGTCGAATTGCTCGGCGGGGGGGGCATGGGAGAGGTATGGCTGGCCAGGCATCGGCTGCTCACCCGACCTGCGGCGATAAAACTTGTCCGTCCTGAGCTGCTCGCGATGAAACCCGACGAGACAGACCAGAAGGCGGCCATAGCCCGCTTCGAGCGCGAGGCCCAGGCGACCGCCACCCTTAGATCGCCCCATACCGTGGAACTGTACGATTTCGGAGTAACGGACGATGGCTGTTTTTACTATGCGATGGAGTTCCTCGAAGGCCTCGACTTGGAGAAACTGGTGAAACGTGGCGGGCCTCTCCCGGCCGAGAGGACCGTCAACATCCTCGAACAGGCGTGCCGGTCACTCTACGAGGCGCACCGGAAGGGGATTGTCCATCGGGACATAAAGCCGAGCAACGTCTTCCTCTGCCAGCTCGGCTGTCACTATGATTTCGTGAAAATCCTCGATTTCGGGCTGGTTAAGACGAAGACTCGTGAAAACGAGACGCAGACGGTCAGTTTGACCGGCGCCGGGATCGTGACGGGAACACCGGCCTACATGCCTCCTGAACTGGCGAGCGGCAGCAAGTCGATTGACGGCCGATCCGACATCTACAGCCTGGGCTGCGTCGCTTACTGGCTGCTCACAGGTCAGCTGGTTTTCGAAGGTGCGACGCCGCTCGAGATCATCATCCAGCACCTGCAGGAGCAGCCGCCTCCGCCTTCGGCAAGAACCGAGATGGAGATCCCCGAAGAGCTGGACCGGATCGTGCTGACCTGCCTGGCAAAGAACCCCGACGATCGCCCGCAGGATGCGCGCCTGCTCGCCCGGATGCTCCATGATTGTCCGCTGCCGCGTCACTGGACGGAGGCAGACGCCGAGCGTTGGTGGGGCCTACATCGGCCCGGGAAACGGGCTGAGCTGCAAGGCGACCGAGTCACGCTGGTTTCGGGGTGATCAGTGCTTTCGCCTGAATGGACACGGACGGACACGGACTGGGGTTCCGTCCGTGTCGGTCTGTATTGGTCCGTGTGCGTCCGTGTTCGTCCGTGTGCGTCCGGGAGGAAGCACAGATCACTCAGGCACCAGGTACGGCAGCAGCTTCTCCCGGATTTCCTCCGGGAGCACCGACTCCAGGTACTCCAGCGCGGTGCCGCGCAGACGGGCGTCGCCCGACTGAAGCCCGGTCAGAGCCTCGGATATGCTTCTTCCTGACATCATCAGTTCCAGAAGATTGAACACGTGGCGCAGGCTCCGGTCCGCTCCCTCAGGCCGGCCACCCGATTCCTCGCTGTCGATTGTATCTTCATGACTTTCCTCAAGCGGCTTCCTGCTCTGCCACACCAGCCGCTCGACACTCAGTTCCCGCAGAATCCAATCGGCCAGCCTGTCCCCGCTCAATTGAAGTTCCGGGTTCCTTCTCCGGATGCGGCGCAGGGCCACGGCGACACGATAGCGCACCTCGAAGCGCTGATCGTCGGCTCCGGCCAGCAGAGCATCCACGCTCTCCTGAGTCGAATCGTGCGACAGGATTCCAGGAATACGGCGGCGGATCACAAAATCTTCCTGAGGATCAGCCAATCCTGCAGTGAGGTGCGGGTGCGCGCTGTGCCCCAGCCGAACCAGGATAGATGCGACCTGCGGCGCGACGCTATCCCAAGCCAACAGGCGTATCAATCGAGGGGTGTTGGCCGGATGGCACACTTCATCTCGGTCCAGCGCGGCTCTCACGTGTTCTTCCAAATCCGAGGAGAGCCAATCGCTCACTTCGTCCTGCTTGGGCTTCGGGTCTCCTTCCGGGCGTGGAACCGAGGTTTCGGGGTCGCCCGAAGAGACCGAGACGGGCAGATCCAGCATGCTCTGAAAGAGTGTCAGGCGGCTCGCCTGGGTCGGGTCGGGGGTCGGGACGAATACAGCGCCGCTCATCAACCTCGCCGACAGCGTGGAAACATAGGTTCGCTGCAGACGGAATGCGAGATAGACCGCCCCTGCGGCTAAGGTGGCTCCGACCAGAAGAATTACACGGAGTGACGCCGAGGGCCGAAGGCCGAGCAACAGAACCAGCAGCGCACCACCCATGGCATCGCCCAGACGATCTGCTCCGACGTCAAGCAGAAGCTTCGTACGACGCTTGTCCTCAACTCGGACCGGACTGAAAAACAGTTCGTAGGCCGAGCGGAAAACTGAACTGCGGAGCACCATTTCGGCCCCTCGGACAGCGGTAGCAGCAAAGAGGCCGGGTGCCGAAAGGAGTAATAGCTGCCCCGCCGCCATCGCGAGAGGCAGAGACCCGGCTGTCTTTCCCAAACCCAGCCTCTCAATCGACACCCGGGCTACGGTAATCTGCACGAGAAAGGTGAGCAATGCCGCGCCCGTGTAGAAGTACGCGAAGAATGCGACGAGATCGGCCGGGTCGGGGTAACTGCGGCCGGCCTGGCTCTTAAAAGTAAAGTCAAGGAAAGCCGCGGCTGCAGTCGAACAAAGAACCAGCCCCCCTATGCTTCGCAGGTGTGGAGTCCATCTAATGATCTCGAATACTGACCCGATGCCCACGGTATGGCTGCCGTCCGCCTCGACCGGCAAGACTGACCGCCCGAGAGAGAGCGTGAGAGCCCAGCAGGCCAGATGGAGCATGGCCAGCAGAGGAAGGAGCGCAGCAGTGGTTCCGGCCGCCCCGAGCCCGCCTGTGACCAGTCCACCCACCAGCCCGCCGGCCGTTCCGCCTACCCCAATCCCGGCGATACTCCTTCGAGCCGCTCGAGGATCGAAAGATTCGCTGACGAGAGCCCAAAAGCCCGAGGCCAGAACAGGCCCGAAAACCGCCACGTGGAGAAAGATCAGGACAGAGACGGCTCTGGGATAGGAGCCCTGAAGAGCCCATTCGCCAAGCATCAGCCCGCCGCTCGACAGGAAGGCAAGCGGCACGAACCGCGCGGTCGACATTCGCGTCATCAACCTGGAAGCCAGCATCACCACCGCCAGCGAGGCAACGGCAGCGAGGATAACCATCGAGGGGAGTCGTGAAACGGAGAAGCTGGACAGAAAGAAGCCATCACGGGCGGCTTTCCCCGCCGTCTGAAAAGCAATCATCAGGAAAGCGGCGGCGGTCGCAACGGAGGCTGTTGAAGTGAATCGCCAGATTCCGTCCATCGGCGGGGAGGAATTCTAGCAGGTTTTTCGCGGAACCGGTGATCCCTCAAAGCCGCGCACGCCAGCGAGGGTCCAAAGGACCTCAAGGACCTCAAAGACTCAAGGACCTCAAGGACAGGCGAGATCAACGTCCTTGAGGTCCTTGAGGTCCTTGAGGTCCTTTTGTGTAAGGCTCTGGAAGACCGGACACCAGGATCGGGTCGCCAAAGCAGTAGAGACCACAACCGGCAAAATGCGACGGGCCTACCCGAAATGTGACCGACACGTCCTGGCCCGCGAAACCCGACAGGTCCACTTCCCCGTCGGACCATTGGCCCTCGCTGACCCTTCGTTCCAGGACCGTGGTCTCCGAGCCCGCGCGTCCGATAACGATCAGGAGCCTCGATATTTCCGAGCACACCGCGGCATCGGCAACACCCAATGAAAATCTCAGGACGGGGCGTTCAGGCAGGCGGACACGATAGGTCGCTTCTCCTTCAGTCAGCACAAGCGCCCACCGTTTTTCGCCTCCCACCTCGACGAACCTGCGAGCCTGGCCCTTGTCGGCCGGCGCAGAAGGAGATAGGAAGTCAGCCTCCCAAACGTGGGCGACAAAATCGAAAACCACCGTCTCGTGCGGTCTACCATCCTTCTGTATTTCGTACAAGATCACGCCGTTTTTTTGGAAGATACGTTTCAGGTACGCCTGGGCGAAAGGACCATCGGGTCGGGTGGCGAGCGCGCCATCCTGCCCCTCCTGATCCACGATGAAGTGAGTGATGCCGTTTTCGGCGAGCACTCGTCGGAGCTGCGCGGGGTCGTCAGACATGAGTTTTGGGAAGCAGGGAGAATAGTAGCAGGCAAAGCCGCCGTTCTCGACGGCAAGAAAATTGGGGGCTGTCCACCAGAAGAGGACTTTTTTGGGACGGATCGGAACCTCATTGAAATAACGGACAGCCTCGTGGTTGCTGATCCACCTGGAAAGGTAGTCATCCTTCGATTCCACACCAGCCAGGTAGGCCAGAGCGAGTTTGTCCATAACCGATGTCGAGCCGTAGCGGGCATTGGCTCCGAGCCGTTCGAAAAAAGGAGAATTAATCACCGCCATACCAAGGAGGAGCGCCACAGCCATGGTCGGCAGGATTCGGTGAGTCCTCTCCAGTGTGCGCAGCCAATAAAGCAAGGCCGCCGCGGCCACCGCTGCCAAGCCGGGCAGCAAAGGCAGAAAGTAACGGGCATGTTGGGCCGTGAGAAGCCAGACCAGCGAGTAAACACCGGAGAAGGCGAGGATTATCTTTATGGCGGCCGGCCAATGACGCTGGAAGAGCAGCAGGGGGAGCAATAGAAGATAGAAAGGGCCAATATTGCCCCGGAAAAGTCCATTCTCATCTGTTACCAGGTGCCAGAGAAAAATCGGCAATTTAAACCATTCCTCCC
The DNA here is from genome assembly GCA_003819755.1 of Acidobacteriota bacterium. Classification (GTDB taxonomy): domain Bacteria; phylum Acidobacteriota; class UBA6911; order RPQK01; family RPQK01; genus RPQK01. The sequence goes on from RPQK01000233.1 coordinate 7,344, forward strand.
TGACCTTGAAGCCGACAGCGCTCATCTCGTTTGCGCCATAGTCAGACAGGGCCGAGCTCCAGTACGGGCTCTGGAAGTAGTCGTTGAAGAACGGGAAAACCGGGTTTCCGGTCTGGATCTGATTCACAACCGCCCAGGGCACGAGACCGGCTACTGAAATAAGGCAGAACCTACCAATATCGGCGAGGACGCGCCTCTGGCTCCTGACCTTGACCGTCTGGTAGAGATACACCGCCACCGGAAGGGCGAACAAAGCCCACAGCGCGTGATATTTGGTGCCTTGGGCAAATGCGAGAAAATAGGCGCCCAGCCACGCGAACGGGCGGCCCTCGCCGGTTAGCCAGAGAACCGCTGCGAACAGAGCCAAAGATACATACAGAGTCAGACCCAATTCGAGGTGTGCCGTTCGCATCTCCCAGAGAAGGAGCGGCGAAGAGGCGAGAATCAGGACCGCAATCCAGCCGCAGGCGGGCCGGCAAACCCGCGTAGCCATCGTGTACCCGGCCAGGAGACAAAGCAAACCCAGCAGAAATTGGATCAGCCGCGCCGCCGTCTCGCCCTTTAGCAGCACGCCGAGAGCGAAAAGCATGGTCACATTCCGCGGGAAAAACGTTTGAGGAATGTCGGGAATGTCTTCCAGGTGATGACTCTGGGCATAAATCTTGGCAGCAAGCAGGTGAGTCAGCCGGGCATCGAATTCAATTTCCGGACCAAGCGCTGAAATCAGAAAGATCGTCAGGACGACAATCGTCAGTCCGATTACGGCTGCCAGAGGCAAAGCCTTCAGAGAAAAGTCCCAGGCCAGAAGGGCTGCTGCCAAACGCGACCGCCATCCTCTGGCCGCCCTCACGATGCGCGGCAAGCCGGCGAGTGTGACAAGGACCATCAGGCCGTATGCGGCCTCCGCGTAAAAAAGCCGCGAGGCGGCGAGTACCAGGGACGCCAGCGACCAGAAGGAAATCCCAAGACTGGAGGCAAAGAGAAACCGCTCCGCACGCGATAGTGGGGGTAATCGGAATCTCCCAAGAACGAGGGCTCCCGCTATCCAGGATGTCAGCCAGAACCACAGGATGAGGCCGAGGTCCAGGACCGTGGATTCACGCGGTGAGAAGCCGAGCCAGACCGAGTGCACCCCCTGCCAGGTCGCCTCGGGCAGGTATCGGCGAAAGGCGAACATAAACCAGGCGAGGGCCAGTAAGAAGACCAGCAGGGCAAGCGCTTTTCTTCGCATCGTTCGCGTGATGATCATACTGAATTTAGTGAAGGGGTTACAGGCATGGGCGTCTTTCCCCGTTTCCGTAAATTCTACCGACTCCGAATCTGAAAAAGGCTGGTATCCTTACGCGCGTCAGATCCCGGGGGAGGTGGAGTTTGGGACCACGGTGGCGGAAGGCTTTTATCTGGGCAGGGACGCTCGCATCTCTCGGGTCATTACATGCTCAGAGCCCACCCAGCGATTCCTATCAGCCTGTCTTCCTCGAGAGCGCCTCTGGCCTGAAACCTGGCCAGACTGTTCTCTGGCTCGGCGGCGAGTTCGAGGAGGACTCCGGTGACTTTCCGACGCTGAAAAACATCATCCATGTGCGCCGCGGGATTGCGAATCGGCTGCTCGTCTCCGTCAACGCCGAGCTGGTTCGGTTCAACAAGGGGACTTACACCGCCTGGGGAGGCTCGAATCCGTCCTTCGGCCTTCAGTATCGCCTGCCTCTCCCGTCGCAGAGCGCCTGGGCGCTCCAGCTCAAGGGAGAGATCCTGCCCTCCTGGGGAGGAATGGCTTCCGCACGAACCGGCTTCGCCCCGGGGGTGGACTTGACCAGGAGGTTCCGGAACGTCGGGTTGCACCTTAATGGAACTGTAACGGCTGGTTCACGGGACCGGAAAACGGTCGGGGTCAGTGAAGTCGACCGATGGCGTGTAAGTGCCGGATACGATTGGGCCCTGAAAGACGGGGCATGGGTCGTGATGATGGCCTGGATCAAAGCCCAGCCGATGTGCCTTAAGCCGGTTGAGTCGACCATTGAGATAGGCGCCCTGCGTCGCCTTTCCTCATCGTGGAGCCTGGGCGGAGGAGCGGCCACAAGCCTCACCGAAAGAGGCCAGGACTATCTGCTCAGGTTTGGGGTGACGTACAGGACGGAGTAACAAACTGACAGACTGACAAACTGACAAACTGACACACTGACAGACTGACACACTGACTGGGCGCTAACTTGACTGTAAGAAGCATCCGGCAGAGTCCCGAGGGACGAAGGCCGCGTCGCCCTGGGAGTGCAAGCGAGACGCCCAATGCCGTTTACTTTTTGGAGCGCGGGGGCGCAGGCCATTTTGGAGTGCGGCGGCAACGAGAGGCCGACGCTTTATCAGGCCTCGAGGCGACGCCGCTTTCCCCTGTGCACAATCGATCCGGTTCAATGCTGATGCCGTTTGGC
>RPQK01000234.1 GCA_003819755.1 Acidobacteriota bacterium
GACCAGGGGTCGGAGGCGGGAATGTACGCGACTTACCTGGCGGGAGTCTTCAGATCGGTCCGTTTTGGGATCAAGGAGGCACACGGCCGGGGCATGGCGCTGCAGTTCAACTATCTGGTGGACGAGGGGGCTATCGAACACAACCGCGCCGACGGAACGTTCCGGGTTAACTTGGGCAAGATCAAGGCGGCAACCCGCCAGCTGACCGGCGAGATCATGACGATCCAGGCGCAAGGGGATTACTCGAGAGCGAAAGCGCTGCTGGACCGCCTGGCGGTTATCCGGCCGGAGATGCAGCAGACGCTGGACAAGTTTGGCGACCTGCCGGTCGACATCCGGCCGATTTTGCTGACTGCTAATCAGTTGGGGGGGAGGTAGGGAAAGCTTAGGCCCGGTAAATGGCCCGTTTGGCGCGGTCGCAGAGCCGCACACGACGCGGATGTTTCTGCCGTCCGGTCCGTAGTTCCGGCTTTAGGCGGGCTTTTGATAACCGCAGATCCTGCTATGACTTAGCTCTTAAAAGCCCGCCTAAAGGCGGAACTACGAACCGACGGCAGAAGCATCCGCGCCCTTCTTCAAGATGCGGGACGCTCCGCCCGAACGAGTAAGGTCGTGCGCGGGTCAGGAATTGTCGCCAAGCGCCTCACGAACACGCGCCAGGAACACCTTTATTTTCTCGCGGGGGTCGCCGGAGCCCAGCGTCTCGAGCGGCAGATAACCCCGATAGCCCTGCTTTCGGATAATTTCGAACAGCCTCCTTAGATCGGTCGGCGTCTCCTTTTCATTGAAAAAGACGTTCTCCTTGATCTGCCAATTCACAGCATAGGGAATGGCTGCCTCGATCTCGGGGTACGGATCTGCCGTTCGGAAGCCACCGATATCAAGATGAGAGGACAGCCAGGGAGAATTAACCCCTTTCAGGATACGGATCAAATGTTCGGAGGTATCGATGAAGTCACGATGGTTCTGAAGGGCCAGGATGACGCCGAAACGGGCAGCGTGTTCGGCGCACTCGCGCAGATTATCGACAAGCCATTTGTCGATTTCAGCAGCCGGATACCCCCGATCCTGCTGACCCGCAAATACGCGGAGGACGGGAGCTCCCAGTTGAGCAGCCACTTCAATCCACTGCTTTATGTGCTCGACGTCGGCTTTGCGCTTGGCCCCATCGGCGATCGCAAAATTATTCCGTACTCCGGTTCCACTAATCTCGAGGCCGAGCAGGAACACCTGCCGCTTGATCTTATTGATATACGACGCTTCAGGCACTTCGGGATACCCCGGGAAGTAGTAGCCTGTCGGGTCAACCGCCTGGAACCCAAGATCCGCACAGTAGTCGATCACCTGCGGCAGCGTCATCTCCCCTTTGGTGAGGGGGCCGTTAAAGGTGTACAGGTTACAGCTGAGCTTGAGAAGCGGCTTCCGAGCCGGAGCGGCGGCCGGCGTTGAGGAAACCAGAAAAGGCGCGCCCAGAAGAGCGCCCAGAAGATGCCGACGGTTGAGAAGGAACATTCGGACCCTCCATTATTGTCGCCATTGTATCCATGCCCGGGTCAGCGTGCAAAATCGGGAGTTACTGAACACGCGGCCTCCCAGAGGTCATCCACGACGCGCTTCTGGGACACCCGCACGTCGGTCGGCAGAACACAACCGTCCGGCTTCGAACCGAAGACGCCTCGCAGCCGGGCGGCCTCGTCGTTCATCCCGGCCTGCTCGAAAACCTGAGCAGCGAGCAGGTATTCGCGCCGGCCGGTCCTTATGCCCGCGCTTCCACTGAACCTTCGGAAGGCGTCCAGTTCCGCCGGCGTCGACCAGATGGAAACTGCCTGGCGCGCTCCGGACACCGTGAAAAAAACGTGGTCCGGACACTGAGTATCAAGCCGCTCGTAAAGCCGATCATCACCTTTGACCAGGCGGAGCGCCTGTTCCCGGGTGAGGTCGAGCGGGAAGGCGCGGGTGGTCACGCGGCCAGCCAGCATCTCGATCAACGGCTCGGTCACCGGCTTTTGTCCGCCGTCCAATGCGGAAATGCCAAAGATGCTGGAGCCAAACGGCCGAGGAGCGACGAAGACTGGAGCGCGCCGGGGAGCCGGTTGATGATAGCCTACGCCCTCTCGCCCCTGGAGCCTGGCTGGGATCCTGTGCCTACTCTCCAGCAGAGAGGCGGGGAAGCAGACATTGAGCAACACCCAGTCAATTCCCGGTGCCACCTCATGGAATTCCCGGGCCAACTGCCCCACGGTAACCCACTCGATCGATTTGGTCTGTTCGTTTTCCAGGTAAAAGGCGGCCCCGGCGATCGAGTGACCGGAGAGAACGACGAGTCCGCCCTCTGTAAGACCGCGTTCCTTCTGACGTTCCGCCATGCCCCGGACGGAGGCGCGCAACTCGGACACGTCATCCGCGACGAAACGATGTGCCAAGGGTACATAGGTGGAGGCGGAGGTGGCGGCTTTGAAGAGGGCATTCACGATCAGGAACGTATTTTGTTCCCGGATCGCTTGGGCGGCCGCCATCTGGAGTTTCTCTTTGCCCGTTCTCTTTTTGGTCACCACGTCAGCGGTGGATTATCGCGGGCGAGGAGGATGGCGTCAACAGCCAGACCCCAATGCAGGCGAGACGCCGGAACGTCCATTTACTTTTTGTGGGACGCAAGTCTTTTGCGGGCACGCCAAGTCAGCGGCGGTGAGTGGCGCGCTTTTGCGCCGTATCGAAACCCGGCGGCGCTGAAGCGCCAAATCATACCGGTGCGACAGGTGCTTCGGCGGCGCGGGGTTTCGAAACAGCGCAAAAAAGCGCGCCGCTCAACCGCCGCTGATCCGGGCCGCCGTGCCGCAAGAAAATGTGCGTCCCACAACGCTTGATCAGGAAGCCGGCAGGCGCTTGACAGGCCTGGGACCTCACGGTATAGTCGGCTCGCTTTAACAGACGGTTTCCCGTGCTTACGGGGAGCGCCCCACGTTTCAAACCGGTGTTCGGAGGTAAGCCTTACCACTTCCCCCAAGGCGAGGAGGGTCCAATGGACGACATCAAGTTGACGAACCTGCCAGAAGAAGAAAAGAAGAAGGAATCCGAGGAAGAGCTGAAGGATGTGCGCGGCGGTTTCGACTCGGCGCTCACGACGAACATGACGGGAACAGTGAGCACGACGATGACAACAAACATCATCGACAAGGGTCTCACTAGTCCGACACTGAATCAGACCCTATTCCCACTCGCGGGCAAGTAGTTTAACCGGCCTGACCGGGCAACGGCTCGGTCCGAGACAACCTATGAGGCGCGGTCGTGAATGGCCGCGCTTGACGGCGACCCTTGTCAGTAGATCGGCGGAGCTTCGTCCAGTGGTTGCTCGCACAGCCTCGCCGCTGTAGTTGCGCCTGGACAGCCTGCCTGCACTCCCACGAAAAGCGGTCGGGGAGGAGGAGCGGTTTGAGATTGCGATTGAGCTGCCAGTCGCGTCTGGGGTTTTCTCTTTTCGCCCTGCCAATCGTTTTTGCGCTCGTCTTTTCCGTTTCTCCCGCTCTGGCTCTGGATCCGCTTAAGTCCCTTAAACAATATCGGCTCGACAGTTGGAGCGGAGAGGGTACCCTCCCCCAAGCCTCCGCCCAAAGCATCTATCAGACAAAAGACGGCTACCTTTGGATTGGAACCATGGAGGGCGCTGTTCGCTTTGACGGCGTCAGGTTCTCCACATTCCGCAAGTCCAACGAGCCGGCCTTCCTCTTCGATGACATCACCAGCTTCCTTCAAAGCCGGGATGACAGCCTCTGGATGGGCACCTGGGGCGGAGGCCTGGTGCGCTTCCACAACGGTCGCTTCTCAGCCGCCACCCAATCGACTCCTCTTTCTGAAAGCCACGTGCTTTGTCTCGGCGAGGAAACCGACGGGTCATTGCTGGTAGGCACGCTGGCAGGCCTTTGGCGCTTTCGCGATGGGAAGGCCACCAAAATCCGCAGAGGCGGCTCGGCTGATCCGCTGGACGGCCGTGTCAGCGAGCTTGAGCCGGCCAGGCAGGGCGGATTTTGGGTCGGAACGGACCAGGGAGTTGTGCGGGTGCACAACGGAAAGGTCCAGACGGGGCCCGGCGCGCCGGATAGCCGGGTTCGGGCTCTTTGCGAGGATCGTCAGGGCAGACTGTGGATCGGACGGAAAGACGGGTTGTACTGCTGGGACGGCAGCAAATTCCAGCCGGTCGACCTCGGCACGGGCCTGGTCGGCAAACAGGTCGGCACCCTTATCGAGGATCGTGACGCGAATATCTGGGCCGGCCTCGATCGATCCGGACTTTTTCGAATCCGAGATGACCTCATCGAAAGGATCACGACGAAGGAGGGACTGTCCGACGACGACGTCATTTCGCTCGCGGAAGATCGCGAGGGAAACGTCTGGGTCGGGACTTTTCGTGCCGGAATCAATCGCCTGAAAGACGGGACTGTCACTGCCTTTGACCGTTCAGTAGGCCTCTCCCACGATTGTGTCTGGTCGGTCTTTGAAGACTCTCGGGGAGTTCTTTGGATCGGGGCCGAGGAGGGGTTGAACTCAATGGAAGGCCGCGGGCCTGTCATTCAGCATCCTCCATTCAAGGATTTCTGCATCCTCGGTATCGCTGAAGCATCCGAAGGCGGATTGTGGGTTGGGACGTACGAAAAGGGGCTGGCTCACTATGCCAGCGGCCGAGTGCGGTGGTTTGGCCCAGCCGATGGCCTGAACCTCGACAGGGTCTACCTGCTCTTTCGTGATGGCGAGCGTGTATGGGTGGGAGGATCTCCGGGCGGACTGTACTATCTCGAAAAAGGCCGGTTCCGGCCGGCTGACGGGAAAGAGAAATACCTGACGGCAGGCTCGATCCTGAAAGCGCTGGACGGTTCAATCTGGCTGGGTACGGACTCGGGCGTCACGCACCTGACGGACAAAGGCGCACAGACGTGGAAAGCGAAGGACGGCCTGGCCGGAGACAAGGTCCTGAGTCTTCATCAGGACAGTTCAGGTGTCTTGTGGATAGGAACGGAGCTGGGCCTTACCCGCTTCAAAGACGGTCAGTTCACCTCCTTCAAGGTCGCTGACGGTTTGCCCCACTGCACGATCACCCGGGTCCTGGAAGATGATAGCGGGAATCTCTGGCTCGGCTCGGGCAAAGGGATTTTCCGAGTAAGCAAGAAGAGCCTGGAGACCTATGCCAACGGGCGGCTCGACAGCGGATCATCGGACCCGGGGGAGCGGCGAGACCGTCGCGGACGACTCGAGCTTAAGGTCTACGACAAAGCTGACGGGATGAAAAGCAGCGAGTGCAACAGCGGCAACCCCACGACCGGGTGGAAAAGGCGGGATGGATCACTCTGGTTCCCGACAATCCGCGGAGCCGTCCGCATTATCCCTTCAGAGCTCAAAGCCAATCCTGTCCCGCCTCCGGTTCACGTCGAAGAGGTTACCGTCGACGGCCGAACGCTCGCGATGCCCGTCACCCGAATCCCGGCCGGCGGTCGTCAGTTTGAATTGAGGTATACCGGGCTCAGCCTTTACTCGCCCGCCCAGGTCCGGTTCAAATACCGCCTGGACGGCTTCGACGACGAGTGGGTCGAACCGGAGCTCGGACGAGATCGGATCGCCCACTACACCAACCTGAAACCAGGCGAATACACATTTCGAGTGATGGCATCCAACAACGACGGTGTCTGGAGCTCCTCGCCGGCCAGTCTCAAGTTCGTCCTGCTCCCCAGTTTCTACCAGACCTATTGGTTCTACGCGCTCTGCGTGATCGGCCTCGTTGGCGGTGGAAGCGGGCTGTACTATGTCGTGTCGCGAATGCTGGCCAGCTGGAGATTGACGCGAAAGCTCACGCGTTATCACTCTCAGAAAGTGCTTCTCGAAATGCGATCCCGCAAAAGCTCGTTGAAACGTGGCCTGGGTAGCGAAAGAAGAAGGATTACGATCTTCTTCTCCGACATCCCCGGCTTCGCGCAACTCGTCGAGCACCTCCCCGCTGAACAAGTAACCCAGTTGATGAACGATTACTTGTCCGAGATGGTGCCGCTCGTCGACACACACGGGGGAGTTCTGACAGGCTTCCAGGGAGAGGGACTGATGGGGTTCTTCGGGGCCCCACAGCCCATGGACCCCGCCGAGCAGGCGAGGCGGGCCGTAAGAATGGGCGTCGCCATGCACGACAGGATGGGCGAGCTTCGGGACAAGTGGCGCGACGCAGGACTGCCGTCCGACATCAACATCCGAATCGGTATCGCTCAGGACTACGTTACCGTCGGCAATTTCGGGTCGAAGGACCTGATGGAGTACTCGGCGATCGGAGCCGGCGTCAATCTCGCAAGCCGGCTTCAAAGCAACTGTTCACCCGGAAAAATACTGGTCAGCTTCCCTGTCTACATTGCCACCCGCGATGAGTTCTCGTACGGCGAGACTGTCTATCGGGAATTCAAGGGCTTCGCCCGGCGAGTGCGGGTCGCCGAGCTTGAGCCGCGCCCCGTGCGGGCGCACGAGGAAGAGGCGTCGGGGGTGGCGGTATGAACCGCGTCGTAATCCCGTCAATCCTGCTGATCCTGTCGAAAAGCGTTTTGGACAGGATTAACGGGATTAACAGGATGAGATCCGCTTTCCCGGTGCTCGCCGTCTTGCTGCAGTTCTCGCTCGCCTTCGGCCTCGATCCCGGCCGGTCCATTCGTCAGTACAAACTCGATTTGTGGTCCAGTGAAGAGATACTCCCGGCGCTGTCGATTCAGTGCCTGGCTCAGAGCCGGGACGGGTACCTGTGGCTCGGTACGCCGGAAGGCGCCGTACGCTTCGATGGAGTTCGGTTCACCTGCTTCAGCGGTATGACCAACGAGGTGTTCTCCCCGGACGACGTGACGGCCATGCTCCCGCTCTCCGGCGGAGCCATCTGGCTCGGCACATGGGGAGGCGGCATTTTTGAATCCAATGACGGCAAACTGAAGTCGATCGCCGATGAAAAAATGCTTGGCGATGGCCGGATAAAGAGCCTCTTTCAGGATCGAGAAGGGCGAATCTGGGTTGGAACTCCGAACGGGCTCCATTGTCTGGAGGCGGGACGCTGGAGTGAGCCCGACAAGAACTGGGGTTCAAGCCGACTGAATGTCGGCACCGTGTTGCAGCGCAGGGACGGAAGTCTCTGGTTTGGGACCACCCAAGGCGTGGCCCGTCTCGAGGCTGACCATTTGAGGTGGTATGGGACCGCCGACGGCCTCCCCGGAGCTAGTGTGAGGGCGCTGGTCGAGGACAAGACCGGCACTCTCTGGATAGGGACGAGCAATGGACTGTGCCGCCTCCGGCAAGGTCGGCTGAAGAGTTACGCGCTCCCCGGCGGTGCCAACAACCAGGACGTCTTTTCGTTGTGCCTGGATCGCGACGGGAACCTCTGGATAGGGACCGACGGCGGCGGCCTGAATCGACTGCGGGACGAGGCGGCCCCCGGCCAGGGTTTCGAGGCGGGGCAACAGGTCGCAGAAACGATCGAGCGGCTGACTACCGCAGAAGGACTGCCGTCCGATTCCATCTGGTCGATCCTGGAAGACAAGGAAGGGAATCTCTGGATCGGCGCTTTTGGAGGCGGTATCGCACGCCTTCAGGAGTCCAAGTTTGTCACTTTTGACACCGGCTCGGGCCTCCCTGATGATCTGGTCTGGAGCATCTACGAAGACGACGAACAGACTCTCTACCTCGGGACCGACGCTGGGCTGACAGTCATGACCGCGGGCCGGATTCGCAATCTCGGGGCTGCGGAGGGATTGCCCCCGGGCGGCACGACGAGCCTGCTGAAAGACAGTCGGGGCACTCTCTGGGTAGCGGGCGGCAGCGAAGGTCTTTACAGGATGAAAGCCGGCAAGGCGATAGCCGAGCTTAAGCCGGACGGTCAGGGATTCGAGCATGTTTTCAGCATCATCGAGGACCGTTCAGGAACGCTCTGGGTGGGAACCCGTGGCGGCGGACTGAAGTACTGGCGGGACAACCGTTGGCACGTGATGAGCCGGGCTGACGGGCTGGCGGACGATGTGGTCCGCACTCTCCTCGAGGATGATGAGGCCGGAATCTGGATCGGGACCCAACAGGCGGGCGTCCTTTACCTGCGCAACGGGCGAATTACCAGGTACGGAAAGGAAAACGGACTCTCCGATAATTCCATCCTGTGCCTGCACCAGGACAGCGACGGCATCTTGTGGATCGGGACCGATGGAGGCGGGTTGAACCGACTGGAGAAGGGGAAAATCACCAGCTTCGGCATCCGGGATGGTCTCTTTCACGACACCATTTTTCAGATTCTCGAGGACGATGCGGGCGACCTCTGGATGAGCTGCAATCGCGGGATTTTCAGGGTTGCGAAAAGCGACCTCGCAGCCTTTTCCTCGGGGCGGTCAAAAGCGATCTCCTGCCACGTGTACGGCCGCTCCGACGGGATTAAGAGCAGCGAATGCAACAACGGCGGGCACCCTGCGGGAATCAGAACCCGTGACGGGAGGATATGGTTTCCGACCCTCAAAGGCGCCGTGGCCATTGACCCTGCCCGTCATACTGTAAACCGAATTCCCCCGCCGGTGATCATTGAGGACTTCCGGGCCGGAGGGAGAAGCGTCCCGGCCGACGGGCGAGAGAGTATTCGGCCGGAGGAAAACAATGTGGAGTTCCACTTTACGGCGCCGAGCTTGTCTGCGCCCGAACGTATCAGGTTCCGCTACCAGCTGATCGGCAGCGATACGGACTGGCTTGAGCTGAACCCCGGCCGGGAGCGCATCGCTTACTACACCAACCTGTCACCGGGCCGGTACACCTTCCGCGTGATCGCGTGCAATAACGACGGGCTTTGGAACGATACGGGCGCCGCCCTGACTTACGAAGTGTTGCCTGACTGGCATCAGACCACCTGGTTCTATGGGCTTCTCGCCGTCGGGCTTATCCTTTCGGGCGGCGGCCTTGCCCACGGTGCCAGACGCGCGTTGGGCAGCCTGCGGCTGACTCGGAGTCTGACCCATTACCATTCCCGCAGCCTGGTCGAGACGGTCAGAACCGGCGAGCTCGAGCAGGACGGCCTCCGCGACGAGCGCCGGATTCTCACTATCTTCTTCTCGGATCTCACCGGTTTCTCGGACTTCACCGACCGCACGGAGCCGGAGCGGGTCAGCCGCCTGATCAACGAATACCTGACTGAAATGGCTTCGCTTATTGAGGTGCACCGGGGCACCTTTGGGCGATTCATGGGCGACGGAATCATGGCCTTCTTTGGAGCTCCCCGGGTGATGCCCGCCGAGGAACAGGCTCGTCAGGCCGTGGCGATGGCCGTTGCCATGCAACAGAAGATGAAGGGACTCGCCGAGAAGTGGCTGAACGAGGGGCTGGACCACGACATTCGGATCCGAATGGGTATCGCGCAGGGGACGGTTACCGTCGGCAACTTCGGATCAAGCGACTTGATGCAATATACGGCAGTCGGCGCCGGAGTCAATCTGGCCAGCCGGCTGGAAAAGAACTGTCCTCCGGGCAAGATCCTCGTGAACCAGACGGTTTATGATGCCACCCGGGCATTGCCCTGTTACAGCAGACATCGTTTTCAGGCACTCGAACTGGCAGGACATAACGCGCAGTTCTGGGTTCTCGACCCGGAGTGCGCGGAGGGGTAGGGAGTTATGACTGATGCCTGCGCTCCCAGCGGACGCCACCACGTCCAGTGGGGTTTTAAACCAACGGAGATCAGACAAGGCAGACTCTATGTTTCCAAAAGTGCTTTTTTCGGTGGGCAACCGCGATTATA
>RPQK01000235.1 GCA_003819755.1 Acidobacteriota bacterium
AGGCGCCTGTAATCCCGCCTCGCTGGCCGTCTTGAACACCACGCCCGTCGCCTGGTAGGCCTTCACAGCGGCCGGGTTAACCGAGAACGCCTGGTCGACCGGTCCGGTCAAAACCAGCGCCTTGCTGGCCGGGTCGTAAGTCGCGATCTGGTCCCGGAGGTCACGGTATCGCGTGTAGTATTCGTACCGAAGGCCAAGGTTCAGGGTCAGGCGGGGCGATACCCGCCAGTCATCCTGGAAATAGACGCCCAAGTCATTTTGTCGGTGATAGAAGAAGCCCTTGTCGCTTCGCAGAGTCCCCCAGGTGTTATAGCCCAGCAGGAAACTTGCGAAACCGGAGCCTGTTCCCCAGATGAGGTTGCCGTTTTCGTCCCCGAGCCCCGTCCACTCCGGTCCGAACTCGTAGTTGCCGCGCGGCTGACCGCGCTCGTCTGAATTCACCGCCATGGTTCGGAACTGAACACCGGCTTTGAAGGAGTGGCGCCCCTTGATGAGCGACAGATTATCCACCCAGGTGGTGAATAGCTGCGGCGCCGTCTGTGGATTGTCGTCATCCCAGAAAACGCCCCACTCATCATCACCATACTGGTCGACCGGATCCATCGTAGGCCAGCCGCTATCCCCGGTCACGTTCGGAAGGCCGAGAAAATCGGTGATTTTCGGATCCTTGGACGCAGGCCCGCGGCGGCTGGTCGGCCGAGTGAAACCCAGCCGGAATTCGTTGACCAGGTTTGGACTGAAGGTATGCGTGTTGGCGAAGGTTCCCTGGTAGGTCCGCGCGGTCGCGGTGTTGTACATGATTTCTGTCGTTGCGCCGCCCTTCGCATCCAGTTTCACCTGGTCGACGAAAGTGAAGGTGACCGTGAAGGTGTCGTTGCCTGCCTGGTGATCTCCCTTGGCTGTGAATTTGTCTTCATTGGTGCCAGTCGGAAGCCTGACCTCCAGGTTCTGGGTCAGGGGAGCGTTGGGGAGGTTAGGCATCGGGTAACGGCTGAGAGCCTTCCGGGCCAGGTTACTGATACGGTCCGCGGGGATCCTGTTGTTCGGGAAAGGATCCCGGATGTAGAGCCCGGTCTCCGGATTGAGGCGGGACGTCAACGGATCATAAATGGTGAAGAGGGTGTCCTCCCCTTGAGGTATGTAGTTTGAGAAATCACCATTGCGGAGCGCCTCCGACGGCGATCCGGTCAGGAAGCCGTAGCGTTGCGTCAGACGCAGCCCCTCATACGTGAAGAAGAAAAACGTCTTGTCTCTGCCGTTGTAGATCTTAGGCAGGACAACCGGGCCGCCCACCGCCCCTCCGAACTCATGGCGGATCAGTTTGTCCTGAGCCTTGGTCGAGAGGGGGCTGCGAGCGAGAAGCCCGTTACTTCGGTAAGTTTCAAAGGCCGAACCGCGAATCGAGTTCGTGCCCGATCGGGTCAAATAGCTGATCGTCGCCGGCTTGCTGTACTGGGCGCTGGAATTCAAGGCCTCGACCCTGAATTCCTGAATCCCCTCCATGGCCGGGCTGACACGCGTGAAGTCTCCGAGGTACTTGTCCTCTATGCTGACCCCATCCGCCAGGAACTGGACGTTTCCCTGCTGCAACCCGTTCACCTGTGTGGTGTTCTGTTCCCGACTCACGCCTGGTGTCAGAGAGAACAGCGTGACAATCGACCGCCCGTTCAGCGGGAGACTCTTGATCCGATCCGACTCCTTCACATCGTAGAGGGTGGAGGTGGATGCTTCCACCACCGGGGTCGAGTCGGCGACCGTGACCTCGAAAGCCGCTTCGCCGACCGTGAGGCGGACATTGACGGTGGCGTCCTGACCGACCCTCAGCGTCAGGTTCGTTTGAAACTTCGAGAATCCGTGCATTTCGGCCGTCAGCGTGTAGTTCCCGGCCGGCACACTCGGGAACGAGTACAACCCAACGTCGTTGCTCAGCACCACCCGGGTCTGATTTGTATCGACGTTCCGAAGGCTGACTTCGGCACCCGGGACAACCGCTCCGGAAGAATCTGTCACAAGTCCGTTGACTCCCGCCAGGGAGGTCTGAGCGACAATCGTCCCGGTCGAGATGCACGCGAGCAATGCCAAAATAATAACCGCTGATACCCGATACCCTCTCATGGTTCCTCCTACCTTTCTGCTTGAGAACCACTCCCTTTGAAACGCCCACTAAGCCTGCTTTCTTGCTTATCGCAATAAAGTGGACCGAAAGCCAGCACGAGACATGATTCATTCTAGTTCGTGTCTTTGTGGCCTGTCAAGGGCTTTTTCCGACCCGAGAAAGATTTTTTCCTTCCACCCGGGAAGAGGCATATGTATACTTACTTGCGACAGGAAAGGATAACGAGTATGCTTAATGCGATGAAGACCCAAGGAAGAGGGCTAGCCCCGCAGCAGGTCCGGGGTATGAACCGTGCGGTCGTTCTCCAGCTCTTCCGCCGTTTCCGCCAACTTTCCCGCGCCGACATCGCCCGCCACTCCGGGATGTCCGAGGGAACAGTTTCGCGCATCATCGCGGAGCTCATGCAGGAACGCCTGGTCAGCGAACAGGGTGTCGAAAACTCGACCGGCGGCCGGCCGGGTACTCTGCTCCGTCTCGATTCCAGTCACTTCCACGCCGTCGGAGCGGAGATCCAGAACTGGGAGACCCGCGTGGCTGTCGGCACTCTGGAAGGCCGCATGGTCGCTTCCGAGAGCTTCCGGACGCCCGCCTCGCCGCCAAAGGCGCTCGATGCCGTTGCCGACGCTTTCCGGTCGCTCAGCCGTCCTTACGGGGCGGAACGGCTGGAAGGCCTGGGAGTCAGTGTTCGAGGAATCGTCAACAGCGAATCCGGGGTGCTCGAGGTGGGAAACAACCCCGCCTGGACCGGCCTCGCGGTGCGCGCTCAGCTGGAGCAGCGGGTGGGGTTTCCAGTATATGTCGAAAACAACATCCGTTCGGCCGCCCTGGTGGAATACAGCTTGGGTGTCCCGGAGGCGCATGCCAGTCACAGCCTGCTCTACGTGATGGTAAACGAGGGCGTCGGCATGGGGATCGTGCTCGGAGGGCAACTGTATCGGGGCCCGCATAATGCGGCGGGTGAATTCGGGCAGATGGTCATTGCCGATTCCCCGGGAGATGGGGGCCAGGATCGGCCCGGGTGCCTGGAGTCCCTCGCTTCCAACCCGGCCCTTTGTGACCGCTACGCCGAGCTGTCCGGGAATCCTCGCAAAAGCAGTGAGGAGACCGCTGCCCGCGCCCGGCAGATTTGCTACCTCGCGCTCCAAGGAGACGAGGCGGCCCGCCAGGCGGTTACGGAAGTGTCCCGCTACCTGGGAATTGGCATCGCGAACGCGGTGTGGGGGCTTGACGCAGACATGGTTGTGATTGACGGGGTACTCACCGAGGCCTGGCCACTGGTCTCCAAAGCCATCCGCAACCAGTTCCCAGCCGACCGGGAGCTGCAGACTTTCACTCATCTCGACCTGCGTCCTTGTTTCTTCCGGGGCGACGCCTCCCTGCTAGGGGCCGTGGCACTGCCTTTTGCGCACATTTTCAATACCGGCCAGCGAGGCGTGACTGGAAACGGGTCGGCAAGGAACGGGGGTAAGTAAGGTGCAGCAGGGATCTGAGCACCCGTGGAGAAGCGCCTAAGAGGCCAGTCATTTGAAGTGAGGCAAACTTGAATAGCGAACTCGACCGAATCATTTGCGAATACGTCGACCGTCACCAAACCCGCTTGATCGAGATTGTTTCGGACCTGGTCAAGATCCCTTCGGCCAACACCCCCCCCGTAGGCGCCGAAGGCGCCTGCCAGTCCTACCTGGCCGGCGCGCTTCGCCGTGTGGGGTGGCATCCGGAACTCTATCGCCCCGACAAGGCGGCGGGAATCCTCGAGCATCCTTTGTTTTGGCCGGGCCGCGACTATAGCGACCGCCCCAATCTCGGGGCCCGGCGGCCGGGCGTGGGCGGCGGCAGGTCCCTGGTCCTTTCCGGTCACATCGATACCGTCCCGGTCGGAAGTGTCCCGTGGACCCACGATCCCTTTGGCGCCGACATTGAGGGGAACCGTCTTTACGGCCGGGGCGCCAATGATATGAAGGCTGGCGTCGCGACCAATCTCTTCGTATTGGAGGCACTTCACGATTTGGGAATCGAGCTCCGGGGGGACCTGATTTTCGAATCGGTGGTTGATGAGGAATTTGGCGGATCCAACGGCACTCTGGCGGGCCGCCTGGCAGGCTTCAACGCCGACGCGGCTGTTTTCTCGGAGCCCTCGTTCCTGCGCATCTGCCCGGCGCAACGAGGCGGCCGGACGGCCCATATCGAGTTCCGGGCGCCGGCCGAGGGCATACTGGACGAAAACGGCCTGGGACCAGGCGTTGTAACCCAGCTCAGCCACTTCTTGTCGCGACTCAGCGGCTTTGCGGACCTGCGTCGCCAGACCGCCGTTCCCCACCCGTTGTACCAGCGGCATGCGGGCGATCCTGTCCCGGTTGCGGTCACGAAAATCTGGACCGGTCCGTGGGGGACCCAGGAACCGATGGCCGTTCCCGGAAGCTGCCGTGTCGAGCTTTACTGGCAGACGATGCCGGGCGAATCTCAACAGGCGATCGACGATCAATTCTCCGACTGGATGCTTGGTCTGGTCGCTTCTGCCCCCAAGCTGTTCAATGTGAAACCCTCGATCAAGTTTCCCATCCGGTGGCTGCCGGGGTCCGAGAGCCCGAAGTCGGCCTTGGTCGAAGAGCTTGCCGCCTGCGCCTCGGCCGTGCTCGGAAACCCTCCCGCCATCGAAGGCATCGAAGGCCCCGGCGACATCTTCCTGTTCCATGAGCTTTGCGGGATTCCTGCCGTTTACTGGGGCGCCCGGGGCGCCAACACCCATGCGGCCGACGAGTACGTGGAGATCGATTCGGTCATTGCCGCCACGCACGCGCTCCTGCTGTTTGTCTGTCGCTGGTGTGGGGCCAAACTGGGATGAAGGATGAGGGATGAGCACTGAAACCGAGCCGAAGACATCTACCGAGGCCGTCCGCAGCTTCAAACGCGTGCTTTCGCTGTGGGACCTCGTCTTGTTCGGGCTGGCCTTCGTGGGACCCACCGCGCCCTATTCGATGTTCGGCCTCGGCACGGTCAAGTCCCTGGGACATCTCCCGTTGGTCTACGCGGTTGCGATGCTGGCCATGAGCTTGACTGCTGTCAGCTATGGGAGAATGGCGGCCGCGTTTCCCGACGCCGGTTCCACTTATGCTTACGCGTCCCGGGCACTGCATCCCCACGCAGGCTATTTCGCCGGATGGGGCATGATCCTCGACTACATCCTGATCCCGCTGCTCAGCGTTATTTTCGTAGGCTTGACGGCCAACAAGCTCGTCCCTCAAGTTCCCTATGCCGTCTGGGTGATCCTCGCCGGCGCTGCTATCACCGCTATCAATCTCCGTGGAATCAAGGTGACCGCCCGGGCCAATACGCTCTTGAACGCGATCATGATCGGCTCGCTGGTTTGGTTCGTGATCATGGCTGTTCGCGCCCTGCTGTCGGGAGTGGGCGAAGGCGCGCTTCTATCGTCTCGGCCGTTCTATAATCCGACGGAGTTCTCTTCGAACGCCATCATGGGAGCAACCGCCCTGGCGGCTCTCTCGTTCCTTGGTTTTGACGGCATTTCGACGCTGGCTGAGGACGCGCGCAATCCTCGACGCGACATTTGGCGAGCGACTCTCCTGGTCTGCCTGGCAGCCGGGGTTCTCTTCATCCTGCAGAGCTACCTGGCTCAAATGGTCTGGCCCGACTTCCGCACGTTTTCACCTGTCGAAACGGCCTTCATGGATGTGGGAAAGCGAATCGGCGGGGAGCTGTTGTTCTACTCCATCTCGTTCGTTCTCCTGGTCGGCGGGATCGCAAGCGCGATTGCCGGGCAGGCGAGCGCTTCCCGGCTGCTTTACGGGATGGGCAGGGATCGGCTGTTGCCTCACCGAATCTTCGGATATGTTCACCCTCGGCTGGGGACCCCGGTCTACAGCGTGATGCTGATGGGCGCCATCCATGTGCTGGGCGCCGTTGTCCTTCGTTACTCCGAGGCGGCGGAGCTGGTCAACTTCGGCGCACTTCTGGGATTCATGGCTGTCGACCTTTCCGTCTGGCGCCTGTACTTCTGCCGTTTGGGTCAAAGACAGATGAAACGGCTCGCTGCGAACCTTGTGCTGCCGTTTCTCGCCTTTGCCGTCTGCCTCGTCATCTGGATCAATCTGTCTCGCTTCGCGCTCCTGCTCGGCGCTGTCTGGATGGGAATCGGACTCGTCTATCTGGCCTTCCTCACACGAGGCTTCCGAAGAAACCTGGCGGATTTGCGGCTCTGAATTGGCGTTGAGAAATATTGAGAAATTGCGGATTTGGGCTCTGAATTGGAGTTGACGAATCAAGGAGATCATAGTGTCCCAGCAAGTTGAACCCAGAGACAGGAAACGAGGCGCCGACCTCTTGGCGGCGTCGCTTCGTGGCCACGGCGTCCGACATGTTATGGGGCTCACCGGCGGCGCGATCATGGAAACCATGGATGCTCTTCACTCATGCGAAGAGCTCGAGCTCAACATTTTCCAGACCGAGGCGGGCGCCGCCTGGGCTGCCATCGGCTACGCCCGTGCGACGGGGCGGGTTGGCGTTTGTGTGGTGACGTCAGGGCCGGGAGCGACAAACACGGTTACCGCGCTGGCCGATGCCCACCGCGACAATGTCCCTCTGCTGATGATCACCGGTCAGGTCGCCTCGTCCGCCCGCAACACCGATGCGTTCCAGGAGAGTAATTTCGCCGAGATTGCGGCCCCCGCCGTGAAGAAGGTCTTCTATCTAAGCCGTGCCGACGAGATCGTCGCGACCGTAGACGCCGCCTTCCGTATAGCTGTGGAGGGACGTCCGGGCCCGGTTCTTATTGACTTCACCAAGGACGCTCAGCAGGCGCGCGTCGCGCCGGGTCAAATGGCCGCCGCACTGGCACCCACGTCTTTTCCAGGCTCGCAGAGTCGCACTCGAGCAGTGCCGGATGATTCCATCGCTAATGTCGCCCGCCTCCTGTCCCGTGCTTCCCGTCCGGCCATCATTTTGGGCTACGGCCTGGTGTTGGCGAAGTCGGTGGAGGAGCTGAAAGAGCTGTTGCGATTGGTTCCCTGCCCTGTAGTCCACACCTTGCCCGGGAAGCCGGGGCTGGAGTCAGATCATCCATTGAATTTCGGAATGTTGGGAATGCATGGGTTCTATATTGCGAATTGGATCGTTCAGCACTCCGATCTCCTGATCTCGCTGGGGGCGCGCTACGACGACCGGGTCACCGGTAATCTCAGCACTTTTGCTCCAAGGGCAGCCCGGCTGCTTCACTTTGATATTGACCCGGGCCAGATCAGTAAGGTGCTTCCCAAGCGCAAGCTCCCCGTCGTCGGCGATCTCAAGGATACGCTCCCCGCCCTGGTCCGGAAGTTAGCTGGATCTCAATACTCCTTTCCCTCGTGGCTTGCCGAAATCGACTGCATTAGGGATCGGCATCCGTCCACGTACGGAAAGAAGTCAGACGTAGTCCAGGCGCAATACGTGATGGAAGTCCTGAGTGACACCATCGAGGGACAAGAAGCGACCAGGAATCGTCCGGTCATTTTCACTACCGAAGTCGGCGACCACCAGATGTGGGCAGCGCAGTTCCTGAAGATCCGTGATAACTGGTTCTTTATGAGCTCCAGCGGGCAGGGAGCGATGGGCTCTGGGCTGCCCATGGCGATTGGAGCTCAACTGGCGTATCCAGAGGCGCTGGTTGTCTGCCTGGCCGGGGACGGAAGTCTTCGCATGTCCGAAGCCGAATTGGAGACAATCACCGCCCTTCACCTTCCGGTGAAGATCGTTCTCTTCAACAACCAGGGATACGGAATCGTACGCATGTGGAATCACTTGTTCTACGGAAGACGGGAAACCGGCGTTATCAAATGCCACAAGGATTGGCCCCTGATGGCACGAGCCAATGGCTTTGCCGACTCCAGCGTTCGGTCGGTTTGCCACCCGCAAGAGCTTCGGGAAGCACTGGGACCGGCTCTCTTGGACGGTGGACCGCACTTTCTGGAGGTCGTGACCCCTTACGAAGAATGTCTTCCTCTAACGCCACCCGGAAAACCATTCGAGGAGATCATCCTTCAGGAAGCAAGGGCATCATCGCGCTGCCATGCATTTGACTGACATTTATTGCATGGCCTGAACTCCTGCTATGGGAGAGTTTTCCGTAGAAGTTCGTCCATGACAGGCAGGAAGTAATAAAGCGACCGGACGGGCGGCAGAGGGGAGCCTCCGGGGGGACGTAAAGTCCGGCGGGCGTAGGCCAGAATCAGGGCGTCCCGCGACTGGGGCTACGACCTTAACGGAACAGAAATGGAACAGAAGCCGATAGCACTTCACTTTATGCCCCGCGACAAACGGGGGACGGTTCCAACTCGCTCGAGTCCGTTTTGAACCAGATACCCTGGGTTTTCAACCCTTAAGTGCGAAACCCGGTTGCGCTTCTCACTTCGGCTGGCCGTGAGTTGTCAGGAAGGAAATCGCAGTTGCCTTGCCCTTTTCTCTTGGCGCTGTGATCTAATACCGTCGTGAAGTGCCGCGCATTCGGACTAATCCAACTACTCGTTTTGACCGCGCACCTCTGTGCCTCGCCCTTCACGTTCCTGTCTATCGAATGGTCGACGCCTTGGCCCAAAACCACTTACGAGAGAGCCTCCGCACTCCGGGACACGCCCCCCTTCGCTCTCGAGGAAAAGGTTCGCGCCAAAGGCTCTTCAGCAGTAACGGTGCGGACGGTCATTGCCGTCCAGGCCCCCCCTGCACCTTGCTCTTCGGACCGAGAACTTCGCCTTCCGAAAACCTGCCCGGGCCTCAGCGACTTCGAGCTTCGAGTATCCGAACGGCCTCCTCCTCACTCGCGCATCTGAAAGAAATACGCATTCGAAATCGGAAACTCAGACAGCGCTGACGCTGCCCCACGGCACGTCCACGCAAATGGAGGAGGAATCATGGATCTAGAGAAAATCATCGTCGTTGTTCTCATAGCCATTTCAGTCATCGCACTTGTGTACCTGCAGCGCCGCTCGAAGCAAAAAGAGTGAGCCTGCCCTGGAAGAGGAAGTCAGGGTCGCTGTACACGGCCCTGGCTTCCAAGATGGAACGAATCTCCGGAAGTGATTCCTGATCTGTCAGCACTAGCAGTCTATCCCCGCCCTCAATAACCGCGCCGCCCCTCGGGACGAGGAAATGACCGTCCCGGTGAAGCAACACGATCAGGCCGCTAGGCGGAAGACCGAGATTCAGGATCCGCCTGCCGGCAATTGGCGAGCGTTGGCCGACGTCGAACTCCACCAGACTCTTGTCGCCACCACCGCCAGTACGGGCTTGATGCTCTCCCAGGATGTGTCCAGCCCCCCGGAAAACAAAATGAACGTATCAGGATCTGTTCAAGTGACACCCTAGCTTCCGGGCGTCTGTGACAAGACCGGGTCCTGTGCGGCAACCAGCTGTGTAAACGTGTCGATTTCGTCTGAGCGACCCAGGACACGCAGCTTGTCCCCCAACTCAAGGACTGTGGCAGCCGCAGGGTTTACCAAGGATTCTCCCCGAGTCCGCCTGATTGCGACAACAGTGACGCCATACTTTTCGCGCAGCTGAAGGTCCCGAATTGAACGGCCGGCAAATGAGGAGTTGGAGACTGTGACTTGTCGCACCTCGGGAACTGATTGCGGCGGCATCGCAGGTTCGCGCTGCACCGCGTCCAT
>RPQK01000236.1 GCA_003819755.1 Acidobacteriota bacterium
CTTGTAGAGGTCGTGCCATGCTTTGTCGCGGTCATTCAAGGCCACGTAGATGGTGTCGGGATCCGATCGCGGCACCGCCTGGATCTGTGCTTGTACCTGCTTGGCATCGGTCAGATTGCGAGCCGGAGGCGCTTCCGATCCGGCAGCCGGCGGGTCAGCGGGATTGACGGCGAAGACGTTGTAGTTCTCGTCTCCGGCCTGGTCCTGGACGAACAGGATGTACTTGCCGTCCCGGCTCCAGAAGTATCCCGGGATCGGCCGCTTGGTATCCGCGGTAACAAGCCTGGCCTTGTCAAAAGGCTCGTCAGCCTTCTTGACCCAAATATTCCTGGTCTTGTTCCAGGGCTTTATGAAAGCGATGTACTGCCCATCCGGAGAGAGCTGCGCGCCAATGATTTCCGGGTCGCCAAAAAACAACTCGCGATCCAGGACGGGCGGCTGCTGAGCCAGCCCGACAGCGACAAGTGCGATAGCCGGCAGGCAGAACAAAAGGATGTATTTCATGGATATTCCTCCAAAAGGTAAGGTAGCACGAGGCAAGTTTGCTCTGTTCGTCCTCGGCGCAGAATAACACCGCGGGACAGTGTGCAACAAGGGCGAGGATTGAGAGACACAAGGGACACAAGGGACAGCAGGGACGCAGGTCGCTTCTGTCCCTGCTGTCCCTTGTGTCCCTTCTGTCCCTTAACTGAAGCTCAGTACTCCACCCCCAACTGCTCCAGGTAGGTTTTGTACTTGCTCGGGTCGTAGCGCAGCTTCTGGAGCTCCGGGCGGAATCGTTCCATCTTCTCTCGATTCAGCTCAACGGGCGGCTTGGTCCCCTCGGGTATCAAGGATTTCCACTGGGTGTCCCTGGTCTGCTCTCTGAAATACTGCTTGGCGTCAGCGAGCAGTGTCGGGCCGAGAAGCACGTCGAGCGCGGTGAGCGCCTGGGCTTTCGCCCCGGCTGTCGACCCTTTGTGCGCGATCGGGGTTGCCATGGCGATTCCGCTCGACCAGTGGTGGCCCGTCATGCCCGGTATGTTGGCGGGGAAGCGAAGAACGACGGTTGGGAGATTCCACGACACCTCCGCGATGTCGTCCGAACCGGCATTTCGCCTGGCGTCCGATGGGGTCCGCAGTTCTGTGACGTCCCGGTTCAGGCCCTTCACCTCCACCTTCAGCTCGGTCTGTGCGGCCCGCGCCAGTTTCTCGTCGGCTGGGGACCATTCAGGAAGGCCGACACGCATCATGTTCGCCTGCAGGGCTTCCGCCAGCGGCTTACTGAAGTGCCCGGGCCAGGTCGCCGAGAGCACGCGCTCACTCATCGTCGTATCCGTCATCATGGCTGCTCCCGAGGCGATTCGGGTCCCCGTTTCATGCAATTCACGGATGCGGTCGTAGTCCCATTCACGGAAGAAGTACCAGACAGTCGCGAACGGTGGGACAACGTTTGGCTGATCACCGCCTTTCACGATCACATAATGCGATCGGTGCTCCGGGCGGAGATGCTCGCGCCGGTAATTCCAGCCGACATTCATCAATTCGACCGCGTCGAGGGCGCTGCGGCCCGCCCACGGCGCACCAGCCGAATGGGCGCTTCGCCCCTCGAAACTGTATTGAGTGGAAACGAGACCCGATCCGCTCGCACCGTAGGCGGTCGAGAAGTCGCTGCCGACGTGGCTGCTGAGCATGACGTCGACGTCCTTGAACAGCCCGGCCAGCACCATGTAGGTGCGGCTGGCCAGCAGCTCTTCCGCCACCCCGGGATAGACACGCACAGTCCCGGGTATCCGATACTTCTCCATGAGCTGCTTCAGGACGATGGCGGCAGTGACGTTCACCGCCTGCTGAGAATTATGCCCTTCCCCGTGGCCGGGACCATTTTGAATGAGCGGCGCCCGGTAAGGAACGCCGGGCTTCTGCGAGGTCTCCGGCAGACCATCAATGTCGGCCATAAGACCGATCACCGGCTTCCCGGTTCCCCAACTGGCCACAAAGGCGGTCGGCATCCCCGCGACTCCTCGTTCGACGCTGAAGCCGTTTTGCTTGAGCACTCCGGTCAGATAGTCGACCGTCTGGAATTCCTGAAAGCCCAGCTCGCTGAAACTGAAAATGGAGTCGACGATCTGCTGTGTCAGGACCGCCTTCGAATCGGCGAGTTGCATCGCCTCTTTCTTCAAGTCCTCCAGAGCCGGCGGCTGGGCCGGTGCTGACGATAAAACGGCGGACAGGACCAAAGTAAGCACTATCGTTCGAGGCATAGTCATTTCCTCTCTGCCGGTGCATGTTACATGAACCTGTGCGTGCACGACTAAAACAGAGCCGCAAGCGCAGCGTTTTTTTGCGGAGCGCGCCGGGTACGAACCAGAAGCACCGGCCCGCTGGTTGCTTCTGGTTCGTATCCGACGCACTTCCCAAAAACACGCCGCGCTTGCGGCTCTGTTTGACTTGCATTAGACCCCGGCAATCAAAACCAGTGAAATCCTGCCTGCGATTCTCTATCCTTTACGCCGGAAAGGGGATTCGGATGGAACGATGGATAGGACTGGCAGGTGCGGCGGTTCTGCTGGGAGTGGCCTTTCTGCTCTCCCGGAACCGAGCAGCCATAAAATGGAAGACCGTCGGCTGGGGAATGGGCCTTCAGCTTCTCGTAGCGGTTTTCGTGCTGCGGTTGAGCCTTGGCAAGAACCTGCTCCAGGCCGCCGCTAATGGCGTGACTCGACTCGTCCAGTTGGCCGATCACGGTTCCGGCTTCCTGTTTGGATGGCTCGTCACGGATCCCGCTCCGGAAAAGTTCGTCTTCGCGTTTAAAGTCCTTCCGATCGTGATCTTTATCTCCAGCCTGTTCAGCTGTCTGTACTACCTCGGAATCATGCAAATCGTGGTTGCGGCTATGGCCCGCGTGATGACTCGGCTCATGGGGGTCAGCGGCGCCGAATCCCTCGCGGCCGCCGCAAACGTCTTCATGGGCCAGACCGAGGCGCCTATTGTGATCGCGCCGTACATTCCGGCTATGACGGCCTCTGAACTCCTGGCTCTCATGGCCGGTGGAATGGCGACCGTTTCCGGTGCCGTGCTCGGCGGGTACGTCGCCCTCGGAATCGACCCCGCTTATCTTGTGACAGCGAGCGTCATGGCGGCCCCGGGATCGCTCGTCATGGCGAAGATCATCCTGCCCGAGACCGAGATCTCCCAGACGGCCGGGCGGGTCAGCTTGAAAATCGAGCGGACCGACAGCAATCTTATCGAGGCCGCCGCCCGGGGCGCTTCAGTAGGGGCCACGCTGGCGATCAACATCGCGGCCGTCCTGATCGCTTTCATCTCCCTGGTTTTCCTCATCAACGGGGTCTTGGGCTGGATCGGCGGCTGGATCGGGATTGACGTTAGCCTGCAGTCGATCTTCGGGTACGCGCTCTACCCCCTGGCTTTCATAATGGGAGTACCGGCTGCGGACGCCAGTGCCGTTGGCCGGCTGCTCGGGTTGAAGCTCGTTTTGAACGAATTTGTGGCGTATGTGGATCTTGCTCAACTCAAGGCCGCGCTGTCGCCACGTTCAGAGTTGATCGCCACGTATGCCCTTTGCGGTTTTGCGAACTTCTCGAGTATCGGGGTGCAGATCGGGGGGATCGGGGGCCTTGCCCCCACGCGGCGATCGGACTTTGCGCGCCTGGGACTCCGGGCTCTCGCCGCCGGGTTCATGGCCAGCTGCCTCTCGGCCGCAATCGCCGGGGCAATAAGCGGGAAATGAGACATGATGCTATACTCTAGTAATCCGACCAAGTTACTAGATTAAGGAGAGTATCATGGACATTACTGAGGAAACCCTTGTCGCGAACCGCGACTATACCCGTCGTTTCACCTTCGGCAACCTGGCCATGCCGCCTTCCCGCCACCTGGCCGTGCTCGCCTGCATGGACGCCCGGCTGACCGTCGAGCAGCTACTCGGACTGAAGACCGGTGAAGCCCACATCATCCGAAACGCCGGCGGACTGGCGACGGAAGACGCCTTGCGCTCGCTGATCATCTCGCATCATCTCCTGGGGACGAAGGAGTTCATTATCATCAACCACACCGACTGCGGAATGCTCACCTTCAAGGACGAGGAACTGAAACGGCGACTGGTAAAGCAAACCGGGAAAGAGGCGGAAACGCCTCTGCACTTCCACGCCTTCACGGATCTCGAGCGAAACGTGCGGGAACAAGTTCAGAAGGTGAAATCTCACCCTTGGCTCCCGGGCAACATCCCGGTGCGCGGCTTCATCTACGACGTGAAGACGGGGAAACTGGAGGAAGTCCACACCACGACAGCGGAGCCAGCCGCCAGGCGTTAGCCAATGGACGATTGACGATTTCATCCACGAACCAACACGAACGAACACGAACAAATACGTATTTGTTCGTGTTCGTTCGTGTTGGTTCGTGTTGGTTCGTGGATAACCAAAACCACTGTCTAAGGTTTTACAAACCCCATCACCAGCTTCCTCACCGGGTCTCCTTCCCGCGCCATGCCGGCCAGGATGCTCACGTGGTCTCGCCCGGGGATCATCTGTATCCGGACTAGTGTTCCTGCCTCCTTCAGCTTTTTTTCAAACCGCCGGGCTTGCACATCGATTGACGGGTAGTCGTTCTGCGCATAGAGAAGGAGGAAAGGTGTGGTCCGTTTCTTGACCAGCCGCGCCGGGGACGCCTCACTTAGTGTTTCGGGATCGGAACTGAAGACCGGTTCGTACATCATTCGAGCGGTCACGCCCCCGAGGGTCAGATCGTAGACCCCGCTGATGCCGACGACGCCCTTGATGATGGCAGGCGTGAGTCCAAGCTCTTTCAGGTAGGTGGGGCCGACAGCCACCAGGGCGGACAGATGAGCCCCCGCCGAATGGCCGACCAGGTAAATGCGGTCGGGTGACCAGCCATACGTGCTCGAGTTTCGGTACAGCCAGGCTACCGCCCTGGCCACATCACGCGCATGCTCAGGGTGCATGACCTCCGGGGAGAGCCGGTAATTTACGACGGCGACGGCCACGTTCCGTGCCGACACCCCTTCCGCCAATTGCTCATACGCACCGGCATAGGCCGCCTTGTCTCCCCGCGTCCACGCCCCGCCGTGAACAAACACCAACAAAGGAGACCCTTGCTCACGGGGCAGGTACAGGTCAAGAAGGTGCTTTTTCGGGTGGGCATCCGGCCCGCTGTAATAGCGAATATCCCGATACGTTCGAATGTCGCTGTTGTGGGACAATAGGAGGGCTGAAAGGACAAGGAGCGTAAGGCTCATGGCTGTTTCATTATCTCACGGGCTCGGATCGGTGGCCCTCCGGGTGGACGACCTGAGCAAAGAATATCGGATGGGAACCAGGACGGTGATTGCGCTGGACCACGTCTCGCTGGACGTCGGCACGGGTACGTTCCTGGGTGTTGTCGGCCGTTCCGGCTCGGGGAAATCAACCCTCCTGAACCTGCTTGCCGGGCTCGACCGACCCTCGGCCGGAGCCATCTGGTTCGGCGATCAGAACCTCGCGGCCCTTCGATCCGACGGACTGGCTCGGCATCGCCGTCACACCGTGGGAATCGTCTTCCAGTCGTTTTATCTGATTCCGACGATGACGGCCCTTCAGAACGTGGCCGTGGCGCTCGCTTTTGCCGGTGTGACCAGCGGACCAAGGCGCGAGCGCGCCGTGGAACTGCTTGGCTTGGTGGGACTGGGCGACCGCGCCGATCATCGGCCGGCCGAACTATCCGGCGGCGAGCAGCAACGAGTTGCAATAGCGCGGGCCATGGCGAACAACCCGCAGTTCCTTCTCGCCGACGAGCCGACGGGAAACCTCGACAGCCGGACCGCCGAGGAGATTTTCGTGTTGTTGAAACGTCTGCACCAGGAAGGGCGGACGATCATCTGTATTACGCATGAAAAGGACTTGATCGGGCAGTACGCCGACCGGCTTGTGACGCTGAAAGACGGCCGGTTGGCGGCGGAATAAAGCTGCCCGCTGCCCACTGACCGCTGACCAACTTGCTTCCCGGGCTTTTGGTCAGCGGTCAGTGGGCAGCGGGCAGCGCAATAGCCATCAGGAACCATCGCAATGTCTTGGCTTGATACTTTTCGAATCGCTTTTGACAATCTGCGGCAGGCGAAGCTCCGGTTTACCCTCACCTGCCTCGGCGTTATGATCGCCATCGCCACTCTTTTCGCCATGGTCAGTTTTGGGGCAGGCCTGCGCGCGGAAACCATGGGCAGCCTCCAATTGCAGGATCTGCTGCGCAGTTTCCGAGTCCTTGGTCCAGAACAAAGTCAGTACATCACGCGACTCCGCGAGGAGAAGCCCGAGAAGCCAGCGAGCCGGAAACGACTCCCCCTTAACGACAACCTGGTAGAGCGAGTTTCACGCCTGCAATACGTGGAAACCGTTCAGCCCGAAATACGCCTCCCGGTTGAGCTGCAGAACGGGAAGAGTCGATACTTGGGCTGGGTTCGGGGTGCGATTCCCGAGCTCAAGCGAAACCCACCCTACTCGAAAATCACCGCCGGAAGGTTTCTGAACGCCGGGAAGGCAAAAGAGATTGTCCTGTCGCGCGGAGTCGCCGAGATTCTGGGATTCAAGGACGCGGAGAAGGCGGTCGGGCAAACGATCGAACTAAGGACAGATCAGCTGCGCCCGGTGTCCGGTCAGGATGATCTGCCGATCGAGACCGTTACCGGGAAATTCCGCATCGTCGGCGTGTTGCCCCGGCTTGCGGCCAGCCGGGGAGGAACATTTTACGGGGGGAGCGTGATCCCGCTAGACCTCGCCCGCGAACTCTGGCGCAAGAACCCGGCCAGCGCCGCATCTTTGACCGCCTTGCGGGGAGGCCTTGAATCGCGCGAGCGGGAGTACCCCCTGATCGATGTGCGAGTCAGCGACTCGAGTCAGTTGGAAGAAGTCCGCAAGACAGTCGAGAGCTGGGGCGCAAGCACTTTCTCGCTGGTCGACGAAATGGACAAGGTAAAGCAGGCGTTTCTGATCCTGGAGACGATCTTCTCGGTGCTCGGTACAATCGCCCTGGTTGTTGCTTCTCTCGGGATCGCCAATGTTCTGATCATGTCGGTCCTCGAGAGGATGCAGATGATCGGCACCATGAAGGCGATCGGAGGAACGGATGGCGACATCCGACGAATTTTCCTTTTCGAGGCCGGGTTAATCGGTGTGGTAGGGGGACTGGCGGGACTGGCTGCCGGTTGGCTTTTGACCCGAGTCGCACACCGGATCATCGCCCACTTTTTCCTGAAGAACGGGATCACCGAGATTCCCGACCTTTTTGCCTATCCAGCCTGGCTGATCCTCGGGGTCATAGGCTTCGCGCTGGTGTTCAGCATGATAGCCGGCCTCCTGCCCGCCAACCGCGCCGCCCGGATCGATCCCGTGAAGGCGCTGAAGACCGCGTAAGCGGATACCGTTCAGCGTTCACCGTTCAGCGTTCACCGTTCAGCGTTCACCGTTCAGCGTTCAGCGTTATCGAAGGGGCCGCAACAGTGTTTCACCTTGTAGCTAAAGTCCCCTTTGTCGATGACCGGATGGACGAGTTTCTCGCCGGTGGAGAAGCCCGCCTGGGATTCGTCGCCCCACTGCATAGGGGTGCGCACCGAATCACGCTCCTTGAGGCTTGCAATGCCGGCGTTCCGATGTATGATTGGCCCACACACTTCGTCGAGGAGGGGGCTATGAAACTGGTACGAGCCTTAGTAGTCGCCGGTCTACTGTTGGTGTCGGCAGTTTTTCAGTCTTCGCTGGTTTACGGTGCTTTCGACGGTTACCTCTCTGCTGCAGACGTAGAACGGATTATCGGGCAACGGGGGATCACAATCAAACAAGAGGCAACGGGGCTGAGGTTCTCGCGAAAGGACGGGACGGAGATCCTGCGTGTCCGATTTGAGGAACCATCCGTGTTCAAGACGATCACCAAGGACAAGAGCAATTATCGACCACTCCTTCCGCCGATCGGGATGGAGTCGGTCTCGGGCGTTCCCCGGATGCCCTACATGATCGCTTTCCTGAGGAAGAAATACACGGTCACAGTGACCAGCACGGTCCAAGGCCCGAGGACACTGGTTTCATTCCCTCATTTGCAGAATATTGCGCGCTTGATCGATTCCCGCATAACGGATAAGTAGAACGGAGAAAAGTCGACATGGACCTGGGGAAAGCGCTCTATTTACTTGAAAAAGTCGAGACCGAACTGGGCCTGGTTTATCAGCACCTGAGCGACACGCTGCGTGCCGATCCGGAGGTTTCCAAACTCTTCTCAGAATTGGCTGCGGATGAGGAGTCGCATCGGGTTGCGGTTCGGTACCAGCAGCGACTCGTCAAAATGAACCCGGACGGATTCAAAGAAATCCACTTGAACCTTGCCGGGTTGAACGAGATTCTGGGGCTGGCGGAACGGGTCAAGGCCAGCCGGAATGTGAGCGTGGTTGATGCCATCAAATTCGCCAAGCACGTTGAAACCACCGCCGGAGAGCATCATCTCAAGAACGCGCTATCCGCAGGGAATCCGGAGATTGCCAATTTGCTCCAGTCCCTGGGCAGCGGGGACAAGCAGCACGTTGCCACGCTGACGAAGCTGCTCGGCCAGCGCGCCGGTTCGGTGTGACGAGGTCTTGAAAGCCTCATTACCTGCCGAGGACCTCCAGCCCGGTAATAACGGAGGCAATGATCGCCGCGGCGCTGGCGACCAGGCAGAGGATTGCGACAAGGGCGTGATTTCCCCTTTCCTGGGTGAGCGGATTCATCCACATGGCGGCCAGGAAGCCACCCCCAAGGCCCCCCAGGTGGGCCCAGTTGTCGATACCAGGCATCATCAGGCCAAACACCAGCATAACCACGGCGAAGCCTGCCGCTTGAGTCCCGATCAGGCGTGAAGGCGCACGACGCTGGTAGTAGATCATCGCTCCGAGAAGGCCGAAGATTGAGGCGGAAGCGCCGACCGTCAGCTGGGCTCCGCTAAGAAAACGCGGCAGGAACGGGAACAGAAAACCCATCAGACTGCTGAGCACAAATCCCGATACCCCAGAGACGGTGAAAATGATGATCATTCGGCTCGACCCGTAAAGCTGAGCGATGGCGGGCGCCAGGTCTCGGATCCACATCATGTTGAACAGGATGTGCAGTGCCCCGGCGTGCAGCCAGGTGGCACTCAGGGGCGTCCACCAACGATCATAGGCGAAGACCGGAAGAGAGCCGCTCGCTCCGAACAGGAACAGGCTGGCGCTGCCGGGCGAGAACAGGCTGAAAAGCCCTCCCATCTGGACGTCACCCGGCGAATAAAGAAGCATCGCCAGATACAACAACGCGCACGCGAAGATCACAATCTGTGGAAACGGAAGATCCGTAAGGTTCCTGAGCATCGGCGCGAAGCCCCAGAGACCCGGCTTCTTTCTTCCGCAGTTGAGACACTCCGCATCATTCACTCCGACCAGCATTCCACAGGAGGGACAGACCACCGAGCCGGTTCTCTTTCGCATTTGGCTTCCTCATACCGCAGTATACAATTGTGCCTCAATGGGCCATCCTGCCACTAGACTCTGGGCGCTCGAAAACCAGATTAGGCGAATAACTTCACGTTTGACGAAGCTCCAGGTTCGTCACCGGCGTTTTTCCTGGTACCGGTTAATCCTTTTCGGGCTCGTCCTCGTCGTCGCTTTCTCGGTCGCCGTTTGGCTCAGCAGCGCGGCCGGGCTGC
>RPQK01000237.1 GCA_003819755.1 Acidobacteriota bacterium
CGAGGTGAGAAACGGCGACGAGGCGTACGTCACCGAAGTGAGCGCCCGCATGGATAAATTCCTGGCCGGCCAAAGCCCGGTCTAGGCGACCGAAAAAGGACCTCAACGACCTCAGGGACAACAAGGACGCGGATCACTTCTTGTCCTTGAGGTCCTTGAGGTCCTTGCGGTCCTTTTCCTACCTCACATACCCCTTCCGGGTCTGTACTCTCACGTCCGAACGGTTTTTCAGCTGGACTTCCACAGCCCGATACCTTGCACCGGGCAACAGGGACGGTCCCGGCTCGAAGCCGACGAGATATCGGTGCTGAAGCTCGGATATTATTCCCGCCAAGGCTTCACTCAGGGGTTTCCCGGGCTCGGGGAAAAGGGCCTCGGTGCCACAGATCTCCGCGAAGTGCCTCAAAACCCACGCTGGATTCAAATTCTTTTCGACTGCGGGCTCGATGTAGTATTTTTGGTCGTTCAGGAAGAGCCGCCGATAAGCGGGACTGTAGATACCACAGGGGAACAGGATGATATCGTTCTTCTCCAGGAGGAGCTCGACATCGGCCAACTGGGTGTCGCTCATCTCATCCCTGCCGTCAGTCAGCAGGACAATCGCGCGCGCCCGGTTCTGGGCTCCGTCCCAGTTTTCGATTGCTTCCCGGATACCGTCATAGAGCCGGGTGCCTCCGTGAGCCTGGAGCCCGCTCAGACTCGATTCAATGTCAAGCCGGTCAGTCGTGAAATCGAGCGTCCGCTTGACTTTTTCGTTGAAAGCCACGATTGAGAACTGGGTCTCGGGGTGACTCTGTCGAACAAATTCCGAGGCGGCTTTCTTGGCTTCGGCAAGCGCAACAATAGACATGCTCTGACTACAATCGACAAGCAGGACCACGCTGAGCGGAGTGTTGGCGGGGGCGAAATACGTGATCTGGCGGGGGATCCCGTCTTCGTAGACGACGAAATCAGAAGGCTTCAGCCGGATTTCGATGCGCTCTTCAGGGGAATAAACCCCCACATTGAGAAGAACAGTATCGACGAGAACCCGAAAGTCGGCCCTGACGACTGCGGCAGGGGCGGCCGCGTCACCCCGATCCGAATCTGCGCGGGCGACGGGGGTCAGAAGCGAGGCGAAGAGGAGGGGCAACAGCCTCCCGGCCATTGCCCCTAAAGGTAAGGAACGACGCGCTGATCCAGCGCGTCGCAGCCGGCAGGAGCTTGTGCCGTCCTTACCAAAGCAGGTTACTCGCCCCATGACAAGGTCACTCCACCCGTGGTTTCGAGCCAAGTCATAGAGTTCGAGAAGATGTTCGGTAGAGTCCGGCCCCGTACGTCAACACGCAATCCGAGCGGACCCCACAGGCGCTCTGCCTTTAATCCACCTCCGTAGCTGACCATGAAAAAAGTATCTCCATCATCCAGTCGGTTTCCCCCGAGGTTGACGGAACCTGGGCCATTCTGATCCGGATCCAGAAGGTCGCTATCCACGACCGCCGTTAAGCCGCCAACTCCGCCACTGACGAAAGGTTGGAGCCTTCCCCACGGAAAATGCACGTTGCCAGCCGCTTCCCACAGAACTCCGCGGCTCGTCGGGTCGGTTAATCTGGGCTCAAAATGATTGATGTAGCCAAAGTTACCCTCAATCTCGAATCCGGGTGTCAGGTTGGCGTTTGCTTTCACGCCGTACATCCCCTCATCCTTGAAATGACCAAAATCCGCGTTTCTCGGGAAGAATCCGCCGGCATACGGATGAATCTCCCATTTCTGCGCGTAAGCGGCAGTGGAAAAGAGAGCTCCGACGCAAAGCAGAACGAGAGCCGGGTACACAAACTTCCTAAGCATTCAATTTCCTCCTGATTTTCGACGGAATGGCCCGGGATGCCACGTTCAGGTTTTGCCCCGATTGCTGGCAAGCGCCGTTCCAAACGCCGGGCACTGCCCTCCAACCGGCCTGTTACAGGCACTTGAGGGAAGCGGCCTGTGTCCACTTTGAATCAGGACAGTACCGAAAATCGTGGAGTAATTCCCCGAAAACATCTGATGTCTTCTTAACTGGCTGATACATCGAGAGCCAGTCACTCGGTGCGAGAGGGGTCTGACACACTCCGGGGACCCCACTCGAGCACATCAACCCGAACCCTTGCCCGTCCTTTCTTCACGAACCGCAACTCCTTTGCCGCTCGCGGAGAAACGTCAATGATGACGCCGTCCGACTGGTGGCGCTTGGCCGGTCCGCGGTCGGTTATCCGCACTTCGACTGATCGGCTGTTTTCCAGGTTGGTTACCCGCACGATGGTGTCGAAGGGATAGCTGGGGTGAGCCGCGACAAGATCCCTCTTGTCGAAAACCTCGCCGCTCGCTGTCTCTTCGCCGTGAAGCAAGGTTCCGTAATACGAGGCCAAGCCGGTCCGGCTCTGAAGAGCCGGCTTAAGAGGCGCTGTGTCCCCTGCGGCCGGAGCCTCTGAGCAGCCAGCCCCAACGAGACAAAGCGCGGACAAAGAAACGCAAGAAAGAAAAGAACGCAAGGGGGGGATTCTCCTCCCCTCAGGTTACCATTCGAGAGAAGGGAAGCGAAGAGATCGCTCCGTTTTCGGCAAGTTACGGTGTCATCCGGTCTGGGGGCGGGGCAGGATGCTGGCCTGCCCTCGGAGTATTCCCGAGCGACCCGCGCCGCGGGCCACCGGTAGGATCAAGAGAGCCTATATCAGAACGGTTCGATCAGACTGCTGGTCTCGGTAGGGACGGAACCGGGCGCAGTTCGCTCCAGCTGCCGGCGAACGACCGGAAGGGTGTTACGCGCTTCGACCAGTCCCTGATCAGCCGCTTTCTGATACCACTGAAGGGCAGCCTCCAGATCGACCGGAGTGCCCCATCCGAGGTGGTAGCACAGGCCCAGGTTGCATTGCGCGTGCGGCTCTCCCTGTTCGGCCGCCTTTCGGTACCACTTCATCGCCTGGCCAAAGTCGGGAGGACCATCCAGACCTTTCTGGTAAAACAGGC
Source organism: Acidobacteriota bacterium (assembly GCA_003819755.1). GTDB lineage: Bacteria > Acidobacteriota > UBA6911 > RPQK01 > RPQK01 > RPQK01. Next base: position 2,986 of record RPQK01000237.1, read on the forward strand.
CCAAATTGAACTGAGCGGCCGCGTAGCCGTGCTCTGCCGCCATCTGGTACCAACGCACGGCCTGGTGCAAGTCAACGCTAACTCCCCGGCCATTCTGGTACATGACGCCGAGATTACACTGGGCTTCAGTTTCACCCTGATCGGCGGCAATCTGGTACCACTTGATGGCTGTCTGAAAGTCCTGGGTAACGCCTTCGCCCCTTTCATACATGAGCCCGAGTACGGTCTGGGCACGAGGCAACGACTGCTCGGCCGAAAGCGTCAGCCACCGGGCCGCTTCGACAGGGTCTTTTTCGACGATCTGGCCCTCTCGGTACAGGAGACCGAGCGCGAATTGCGCAGAACTGTGGCCTTGGTCGCCCGCAGCCCGGAGCCACTTGGGAGCCTCCGGCTGATGGTTCTTCTGATCCGCATCGAGCAGGAACATGGAACCGAGCCGGTACTGCGCTTCGACCTCGCCTTGCTCGGCGGCCAGCTCGTACCACTTCTCGGCCTGTTCGTTGTCACGCGCTATCCCCTGGCCGAATTCGTACATGTAACCGAGGATCATTTGAGCGTGAGCATGACCCAGGTGAGCGAGAGGGCGAAGGATCTTCATCGCCTGTTCATACCGCCTGGCAGTCCACGCTTTTACCCCGTCTTTGAAACCTCCCGCGCGACAGGGAAACGAGCTCGCCAGTACCAAAAGCAGGAACACTATAATAGGCCTTAACCTCGCCATAAAAGCACCTCACGCAGGACGACGCGGATACTATTACCCCGATACTCAAAAGGCAAGCAGAAATCGAAGCGTCAGAAATCGTCCCGCGAGCCAGCCGGGCTAAGTTACACAGAGCAATGCTTTTTGGGCGAGGGAAAGATGTGATATTTAGGGAATACAACCACTCCACTCTACCGAGGTGAATGTGCAAGCTGTAGGTGTGTTTCCCAACAAACGCAGTGTCGAGATCATCGATGTTCCCGAGGACAGAGTCGAAAACGACCGCGACGTCAAAGTGCGAATACTGGATGTCGGGGTATGTGGGACCGATCGGGAGATAACGAGTTTTGAGTACGGCACGCCGCCGCGCGACTCCGAGTTTCTCATTATTGGACATGAAGCCCTGGGCGAGGTTGTCGAGATCGGGACGGCCGTCAGCGAATTCCAACCCGGCGACTTGGTGGTGCCCTTGGTCCGGCACCCGTGCCCGCACACCTGGTGCGGACCCTGCCGAATGAATCGCTCAGATTTCTGCCTGAGCGGGGACTTCATCGAACGTGGCATCAAGGAAGAGCATGGGTTCATGCGCCGGTACGTTATTGAGAAGCCGGAGTTCCTGGTGAAAGTACCGCCCGAATTGCGAGAGGTTGCGGTTTTGACCGAGCCGCTCACCATAGCGGAGAAGGCTTTCGGGCAGGTTCGGCAGATACTTGAACGGCTTCCCTGGTTCCCGGAGGCCGAACGGCCTCAGCCTTTGAAGGTGAAGGGGGACAGCAGGGCACTGGTCGCGGGGGCCGGACCCATGGGCTTGCTGGGTGCAATGAGGCTCAAAGTGGCCGGATACAAAACCTTTGTCTACTCGCTCGAACCACCGGAGAGCATCAATGCCAGGCTGGCTGTCGAAGCGGAGTGCGAGTACATTTCCGCCCAGACGTGCGAGCTCATCACGCTCGAAAGAAGAATCGAGCACATTGATCTCGTTTACGAAGCAACGGGCGTGTCGAAAATCGCATTCGGCCTGATGAAGCATCTCGGGGACAACGGGATCCTGATCCTGACGGGGGTGCCTGCCTTGGGCAAGCCTGTCCCTACTGATGTCGACCACATCATGCGCAACCTGGTGCTTCGCAATCAGTTGGTTTTTGGGACGGTCAATGCCGGGCACGCAGACCATCTCAAAGCGATAGAGAGTCTCGGCGTCTTCCGACAACGCTGGCCGCGAGTGCTTCCCTCAATGATCACCGGGCGGTATCCGATTGATTCTGTCATCGACATTCTTCGTCGCAAGCCGGCCGGAATCAAGCACGTCGTCCGCCCGGCAGAGTAAACGCGATACCTTGCCGTCTTTAGAACGCGAGCGAAGCGAGCCTTCGGAGTGCGCAAGCACGGCTTCTGATCCTTCGCAAGCACGGCTTGCGCACTCCGTAGGCTCGCTTCGCTCGCGTTTTGGCGTGCGGCGAACGTATTTGCGACTCAGGACACTAGCTGAACTTCCTCAGCCGGTCTTCGACGTTCTTCTTCAGCCGATCAACAAACCCGGTAACGTAGGCGGCCACATCCAGGCTGGGATCGGATACCAGCGGGGTGAGGTCCATGGCGATCGTCACTGCGGTTTCTTTGTCGGTCTCGTGTGATTCCAGGAAAGTGGCGGCGGCGAGGCGTCGTCCGGCGATGGCGAGGTCGTAACGTTTTCCGCCGCCCACCTGGGAGTCAAAAATCCCCACCAGGGCCGCGGCCAGGTTCGGGTAAGCGGAGACCGGTAGCACCTGCTTCTCGGAGGCGACCGGCCAGTCCAGGTATCGACATACCTCGCACCCGTAGACTCGGGCCGGCCGGAGCTCGGGCTCCAGGCTGCGCAAGGCCGAGAGCGCCCTGAGGGCGACGGCGATGTGCGTGTCGTGCTTGTCTGCCAGGTTATGCAGATACACGACCCTGGGTCGCGTGCTCCGGAGAACGGCGAGAAGGTCCTCGCAGACGCCGGTCTGTTTCGGGTCTTTGACCGCGCTGCTCGAGTAATCAAGCTGGATCTGGACCGAATAGCCGCCGATCACGGCCGCCTTCCGCTGTTCGACTCTGCGGACACTCTGCATCTCCTCGTCGGTATAGTGGCCGTAAATGCCGCTTCGAGGGCTGCCGGCGCCGTTGGTCACCGTAACGTTCGAAAACCATTTGTCGGGCTGACCAAAGCATTCCGCAATTCCGTGGTACGCCATGATCTCGGTGTCGTCCTGATGAGCCACGACGCAGAGGTGAGTCGTCCTTGAAAGCGCTGTCCCCTCGTCGGTTCCATCTGGGATGTAGACATCTGCGCTGGGTTTGGTGAACTTCATCTTGATCGTCCTTTCTTGTTCTCTCCAGAAGTCAGGAGTCAGGAGTCAAAAAGGCAGAAGTCAGAAGGAAAAGCGCGCTATTCTGACTCCTGACTTCTGGCTTCTGACTCTTCGCCCTTAAATGACCGGCAGGCTCGCCGCGGCGACGGCCTGGCCGAGCCGCTTGTCCTTCTCATCCGGTACACGGACTGTCAGGCGGCGGCACAGTTCCGGGAACTCCTGCTGGAGCACCTTGGCTGCGGTCGAGACGATGAGATTTCCCCCTTCCCCAGTCAGCACGCGGCCGAGGACAAGCAGGGTCGTGAGGTCATAGAAATCAGACCAGTGAGCTATGGCATAGCCGAAATACACGCCGATCGTTTCGTAGATTTTGTGAGCGCGCTCGTCGCCTGTTGCCATGAGTTTCTGTACTTCCACCAGCCGGGCGGGAAGAGGCGTGTCCGATGGGAAATCGAGTCCGGCCAGTGGAGCCAGGCGTCCTACCGCCTGCTGTGAAAAGTACTGAGCCCCCACACCCCGATCTCCAGACCATTCGTCGGCGGGGCCGTCCGCGCGATAATCGACCGGCGCAAAGGCCAGCTCGTTCAGCCAGTTGGTAATATTTCCCTGGGGAGTGACGTATCCGGCCGCCAGGCTGGTACCCATCGCGATGCCCAGGATAGCGTTTCGATTCAGCGACATTGAGCCGGCCAGGGCGGTCACCTCGCCGTCATTCACCACGACGAACGGAATACCTCCCCACGCTTGTTTCAGCTCTTTGAACAAGCCCCGCACCTTCTGGTTGAACACGTCTCGCGGAACGCCTCGAAACAGAGAAGCGACGCGCACTTCGTTGTTGACATACACGCCTGCGGCGCTTCCGCCGATGGCATCTACTCGGGGCAGAAAGCCAGCGGCACGTTTCAGGCCTTCGTTGATCTGTTCCAGATGCCAGGTGGGGTCGGTTTTGAAGTACGGGTCCCAGGCAACCTCCTCGACGTGAACCACTTTCCCGTCGATCACGGCCGCGTACTTCCTGTCGCTCCCGCCGAGGTCGAAACCGATGCGGCAGCCGTCCAGATGACGACCAAGCGGTGCTGCCGCTTCCTTGGGCGACGGAATTTCGCCCAGCTCTGCCGCTTCGATCGCCATAGGCGCCAGGTAGACCTGTTCCCCCATGAAGTGGAAGTCAAAAGCCCGTTGACCCTCCGGAGAGTAAACCTGTCGAATGTACTCGGCCATCTTTCGGCTTCCGCCGATCCTGACCCGGTTCCCGCCTTTTTGCCAAAGGAGGAACTTGATCAACCGCTCAAGATACAGCTGATTGGTCGACATGTACTCCGGGCTATCAGGCAGGAGTCGGGTTTCGAAAACCGAGACCGAACCATCCCCTCGTTCGAGTGCGAGCTTGACCTGTTGCCCGCCAACTCTCTGGACCTCGGCCCGGTAGGCGCGGTTCCATAAGGAGGCGGGTAGAAACTGGGGATCGAGAACTGGTTTAATCTGCGCATCGACTCGAACAAGAGCGGTCATATTTCCTCCCTGCGAAGAATTATACGTCGCCCCGCCGCTTCTCAAAATCCCTTACCGCTTCCAACCACCATTGACACGATCGACAGGATTCGGCTATTACGGGCATCATGATGCGTTTCGCGTGGCTACTCGTCCTTGTTGCCCTTGTTATCCCCGCTATGGCTCAAGAGTACCGACATATTGACCAGGTCCAAATTCCCGAAACCTACGCCAGCCTGGAACAGTGGCTGGGGCGGGCTGAGGAAATCCGGACACACATCCTCGTAAGCGCGGGCCTTTGGCCCATGCTGGAAAAGGCTCCTCTGAATCCTAACCTGACTGAACCGATCAATCGGGGCGACTACTCGGTTCAGGCTGTCTCACTCGAGGTCTGGCCGGAGTTTTACCTGGTGGGTAATCTCTATCGACCGCTCGGTCGAAAAGGTCCTTTTCCAGCAATTCTCTCTGCGCACGGACATTGGGATGCTGGACGATTCGAGGACACTGCGGTTGCCTCGGTTCCCGGCCGGGCGATCAACTTCGCCAAACAGGGAATTGTCGTCTTCAGCTACTCCATGATCGGCTATAACGAGATGGCGCCGTTTATGGTGCATCGTTTTGAACAGAGCCGGCAGAGGCAGATCTGGGGATTCAGCCCGATGGGCCTGCAACTCTGGAACAGCATCCGAGCCCTGGATTTCGTCACCTCGCTGCCCGATGTCGATCTGACCCGGATAGGCATGACCGGCGCCTCAGGAGGCGGAACCCAGACCTTTCTCTTGACTGCGGTCGATCCCCGGGTCCGGGTCGCCGCACCGGTTAACATGATTTCCGCTCACTTCCAGGGAGGATGCGTCTGCGAAAACGGGCCTCTGCTGCGGATCAACTGCAACAACATCGAGATCGGAGGACTTACGGCGCCGAGGCCACTCCTGATGATTTCGACCAGTGGTGACTGGACCAAGAACACTCCTCAGGTGGAGTTCCCGGCCATGCAAAAGATCTTTGACTTGTTCGGAGTAAAGGACCGGGTTGCCAACGTCCACCTGAGTTACGATCACAATTACAACAAGGACAGCCGGGAAGCGGCTTACTCCTGGTTCAGCCGCTGGCTGCTTGGCAAGGACGGAGAGGTCAAGGAGCAGCCGTTTACGGTTGAGGAGAGGAAGAAGCTGGAATCTCCCTTGCCTCGGACCCCAGTCACCCTCGACCAGCTGTTCGGCCGGTTCACTCGCATGGCAGGGGCTCAGGTCAACCAAGCCTGTCCCGAAGACTGGTCTGGGATCTTTGCTTTCCGCGAGGCCTTTGGCGCGGGCCTCTCTCATGTCCTCGAAACAGGGCCCAAGAAACTGACGCCGCAATTAAAGGTGGTCCTTCCGAAGGATCGGACCAGTGCGGTTCCGGCACTTCTGCTCGTTCATCCAAGCGGAACTTCCGCCGGCAAGGCTCAGGAACTCGAGGCGCACTACCTGGGACAGGGTTGGATGGTGTGCAGTCTCAATCCGTACCCAGAGGGAAGTACCTTCCAGCCGCCCGCCAAAATCAACCATTGGACGACTTACAATCCGACTCCAGCGGCGATCCAGGTTGGGGAGATCAGGGAGGCGATGAGCCAGCTGCTGGCCCGTCCTGACGTCACGTCATTGGACGTCATCGGACTCGACAGCTGCGGGCCCCTGGTTCTGCTCGCTCGGGCCCTCGAACCCCGAGTTAACCACACGAGTATCGATTTCCCGTACGGCGAGGTCACGGATCAGCTCCTTACGGAAACCTTCTTTGTGCCCTTGCTTCGCCGAGTCGGCGATTTTCGAACGGCAGCGGTCATGCTGGTACCGGGCGCCCTTACGGTGCACGGACTTCGGGATCCAGGCCTCCGCTCCTGGCTCGAAAAGGTTTACCGCGCCGCCGGGGCGCAAGGGATGCTGCGGATTCAGGCAGACTAGGGTATGACCGTTCACCGTTCAGCGTTCACCGTTCAGCGTTCAGCGTTGAGCGTTCACGGGCCGTTCTAGAGCCGCGCAGGCAGTTGTTGAAAAAGGTCTTACCCTAAAGGGGTCGCGTAGCAAAGCCCCGGGTTGGCCGCGCGGTTTGCGGCCAACCCTGGGTAACGGGACGGC